>CAJXFJ010000237.1 GCA_913052515.1 uncultured Flavobacteriales bacterium
GTCTATTATAAAGATACTTTGATATACTAGGATAAATTTCTTCTACGAATACTGTGTAATAGACTTCTTCACTATCTGAGTTCTTTAAGCACTTGTATGTACTTGAACGTCCATATACTTCAAACCCCAATTCGTTACTTGCAATTTGTAGTTGGTTAAGGGAATAATCAATTGCAGCTTGTCTGGTTTCAATTACTTGGTCAATTTTTTTTGCATGCTCAAAGTAAAATTTTGCCTGGTCATTCATATCTATTGCTTTGGTGAGAAAATCCATATTAGTAATGAAGTCTTTGAAGTAAATGAGATTTTTGGAATTGGTCGTCTTGTCTATCGAAACCGAAACACTACTTAGCCATTCATTATGGGTTATCACAATGTAGTCTTCTTGTTGATTCTTTCCACTTAAGTCTACATTATCTAATGCTAATACAATTGCAACTTTATTCTCTCTTTTATATTTAGAATAGTGCTCCCAATAGTTCTGTAGATCATTCCCTTCAATATTGTGAAACACTTTTACTTCAATAATTATAATACTTTGCTCGGTAGTATCCTTGATGACAATATCAATCCGACCTTTGCTGGTTACAACTTCTAAATAGACTTCATAACTTTCAAAATCAAGCTCTTTCAGCATTTCTTTCTCGGTATACTTTGCCTCTATTAGACTTAGTAATGAATACATCAAAGACTCAGCAATTGCAGGGGAAGAATCTTGATCTAGGAAGTATTTATAAACCTTGCAAATTGTAGTTTCCTTGTTGGATTGATCAACAATATCTAGGAATCCTGTCTGCTTTTCAGCTGCAATAGGAATGTCTTTACTTAGTAAAACTAGAAGTTTATTGATATTAAACTCTGCCATTCTATTTGGTTAATTTTTTGTTTAAGTACCCCCCCAGTTTACCCGTTAGCTCGTACTTGCAGTCCGTACACCAATTAAATCAACTCAAACCCGCACTCCAAAAACACAAACATCATCAATTTGCTCAAGTGCACCTTTCCATTCCGAAAAGGCATAGTCAAGGCTCTTTTTCTGGTTTTTCATTTGTGCATTAAACAGGCTTAAAAGCAAGCGTTTAAAAGGTTTGTACATATACTTTTTGCCTTTTTCACCACCAAATTGGTCTGCAAATCCGTCCGAGAAAACATAAATGGTATCCTTGCTTTGCAGTTGAATGCTTTGATTGTTGAAAGGCTTGCTGTACTCATAACTGCCAATGGGCTGTTTGTCGGCTTTAATTTCATAAAGCACGGCTTCAGAATCCTCAAGTTCTAATATTCGATCAGATAGCTTTGCCAAGCTTTCGTCAGCTTTCTCGCGTACCAAGTACAATGGATTATTCGCTCCGGCAAATTGAAGTTCATTGTTTTTTAAATCCAATCGGCAAATGGTTAAATCCATGCCATCTTTAATGTTATCGTTGGTGTGCGAAAAAGTGTCTTTTACAATTTCATTTAACTTGTCTAAAATGGCCGAAGGCTTGGTTAAACCATACTCATGAATGGCTCGGTTAAGTCCATTGTAACCTACTACGCTCACCAATGCGCCTGGTACACCATGTCCTGTGCAATCTACCGCTGCAAAGAAAATGTAACCATCCTTTTCATCACAAAAGTAAAAGTCGCCACTTACAATGTCTTTGGGTTCAAACATGACAAAGGATTCCGGTAGCCATTTTTTGATTTCATCGGTGCTCGGAAGTATGGTATTTTGAATTCGTTTGGCGTAATTGATACTGTCAACAATTTCTTGGTTTTTCTCTTCAATGATTGACTTCTGTTGCTCTACAGCATCTTTCTGACTTTCTACTTCTGCCTTTTGGGCGGAAATAATTTCATTGGCTCTCTGCTTGTTTTTGTAGCCCCTGAACAATACAAATGCGAGCCCAAGCATTAAAACAAAACCTACTCCACCGGCAACGGTATAAACCCGCTGACGTTGAATTTCCGCTTCTTTCTCTAAATCTTTTTGCTTTTGCTCCAAAGCCAGACGCTGAGCTTGTTCCGCTCTTTTTAAACTGTCTTTGTATTGAACCCGCTGAAACTCATATTGCATGGCCTTTTGCGTAATGGCCTTAGTATTTTCTTGATTGTAAAGGCTGTCTCTGTACAAAACATACTTTTTGTAGTATTTGTAGGCCTCCGCAGTGTTTTTCTTTTTTTCATAAACAGAAGATAGGCACTCACATGAATTTTGAATGCCTTCAATAAGGCCAATTTTTTCGGCTAAGCTTAAACTTGCTTTGCAATACGCTAATGCTTTGTTTAGTTCACCTTGATCTAAATAAGCCAAGCCTAATTCATTTTTTGTTTCAATAATTCCTTTCGAATCGTCGCTTTGAATTTCTAAGGCTAGCGCTCTTTCAAAATAAATAATCGCACTATCCAGTTTTCCTTCAGCTTCTTTTAAAATTCCAATATTTTTTAATGAAACTGGCATGCCGCTAGTCGATTCACCCATTTCTTCCTGCATGTTTAAAGCCATCACAAAATGCTCTAATGCCTGTTGGTTTTTGCCTTTAATGCGATAGATGGAACCGATATTATTTAAGGTAGAAGCATGAGTTACTGATTTGTTTCCAATGGATTGGTAAATGGCTACCGAACCCAGAAAAAACTCCAAGGCTTTATCATAATCTTTTTGACCGTTGTATAGCGCTCCAATACCATTTAACACATTGGCATAAATCACCGATTCCGCATTGTCTTTTTCGAGAAACTTTCTAGCCTTTAAATAACTATCCATAGCTTTTTTATAGTCGCCTTTTTGCTTGTAAGTAATTCCCAAATTAAGCAGCGGGTTAGCAATGGTGAGACTTTTCGTTTTTAAAGAATCATAAGTGTGAATGGCTTCTTTAAAGTGAAGAATAGCATTATTGTAATCGCCTTTTTTCTGATAAATCAAACCAATGTTGTTATTGACATCACCCACTTCTTCACCAACCTTCTTCAATTTTTTATAATTGGTTAAGGCCTTTTTGTAGTAAAAAATGGCAGAATCTGGTTTTGCATCATAGTTGTTGATTAAGCCAATGTTATTAAAGGAAACGGCAATTAACCAAGTGTGGTCGTTTGCTATGGCAAGCTGATTGGCTTTTTCAAAATAAAATTTAGAAGAATCCAATAAGCCCTTTACCCCAAAAGCAGTGCCTTGAGCATTAATGGCTTTGCCAAGTAATAAAGTGTTATCGGTTTTGGCTCCTAACGCTATGGCATCTTTGGCAAAAAGCAAAGCCGAATCGGTTTGGTTAAACATGTACCGCCAGGTTAAAGAAGTTAAGGCCTTTAATCGAAGGGTATCTATAGAGGTGGTATCTATGACTAGTTTTAATGAGTCAATTTCTTCTTTTTTGTCTTTCCCATAGCTAGAAAATGCTAAGGCGAAACAAAATAAAAAACAAATACATAGTCGATTCATGCAACCAAAGGTAAGCAATGAAGCAGATAAAATAACTAAGTGATTGTGCGTACTTCTTTAAGAAATAATGCCTTGTTCCATGGCGTATTTCACCAAGCCCGCAATGTTTTTAACTCCTGTTTTGGCAATTAAATTTTTTCGATGCGATTCAACTGTATGGTGACTGATACACAATTGATTTGCAATTTCATGGGTGGTAAACTCTTCAACAATGAGTCTCAAAACATCGGTTTCTCTGGCTGTTAATTCTATTTGCATCGATTTTTGCCTTTCTTTTTTTTGAAGTCCTTCCATAATTCGTTGAGTTACAGCTTGGCTGTAATAGCTTTCTCCTCGAGCTATTGTTTCTATGGCTTCTTGAAGCTCGGCTTTACCAGTGTTTTTAAGAATATAGCCATTTGCCCCGGCCTTTATCAGCTTTTGAATATAAGCAGAAGTGTCATGCATGCTCAGAATTAAGACTTTGGTATCTGGAAACTCAGCAGTCACTTTTTGGGTAGCTTCATAGCCATCCATTTTGGGCATGTTTACATCCATTAAAATCACATCTGCTGTTTTCTGGTGAAGCAAATCAATTAAGTCAACCCCATTTAAAGCGCCACCTATAAATTCAATAGTTGGCATGCTTTTAAGTAATTCAGCAATGCCATCAATAAACATTTGGTGATCGTCTGCAACAATTACTTTTATCATGTACTTTCTTTATTTAAAGGCACTTCTACAATAAT
>CAJXFJ010000238.1 GCA_913052515.1 uncultured Flavobacteriales bacterium
AGCCACCTCGGGAGTTGCTAATACAACAGCTTTCCCAGCCATGAAGAACTCATTTAATTCGAGAGTTCCATTACCGTTAAAGTCACTGATGAACATCAAGTTTGCTTGGTTCCAGTTTTGATACCAATCTATCGCTTGGACTTCTGCAACTGATTTACCAATTAAGAATAAATGGCTAGGAGGAAATGGCCATTGATCGGCTGCAAACTCCATAAAACTTCTTATAGCTAGTGGGTTTTTTTCTATACCGTAACCATATTGATCGTATAAATCTTCAACAGAAACAACTACTGATGCCAACCCTTTAGAACGTTTGTAGGCAGCATAACGTGTAGCTTCTACAAACAATTTCTGGCTTGTGATAATAACAAAAGAAGTATCTACTACCTGAGCAGTATAGTCTACAAACTTAGCTGCATTCCCAACAGCAGTTAATTGATTAATAGGCTTAACTTCAGATTCAGCGGCTATCACCAATCGTTTTCTTCCACCCCCGTTTGGTACTAACACTTTGTAATCATCTAAACCTTGTATGACTTGAATTCGCTTTTTATTATCTAAATCCAACAATACAGGATTACTTCCACCTCTAAAAAATAATAGCTCTAAATATTGCTTTGATTGGCTCGAATGATCATCTACTAAAAACTCATAATAGGCTTGATTTCGTAAACTCATGGTATGAGGGTAAGTAACCTTAAAATAAGGAAAGGCAGTCCGATCAACTCCACTATTTCTATCATCTATACTTCTAATTTGAAGAGCATTGTTTCCTCCAATAATTTCAGAAGGAGAAAAAGTGAAGTTTACATCAACCAATTCATATCCCTCAAAAATGTGTGAGACTATCTTACTGCCTATTTGAATTTCCAAATGATGGTCCCCATTATTCTGACCTGCCCAGTTTGATTGTCCACTCAGCTTCATTTCAAATTCAGCAAAAGGACCTGAAACATATCGATTTGGTGTTGAAAAAGTGTAATTTCTAGAGTTCCCTAAATTCAAAACTCCACTCATATAGCCCTCTGAAGGCACATATTCAGGATCTGTGGCTTGACTAGTTAAGATTTCACCATCGTAATAAATCTGACTAAAGTTTACTAATTCTTCTTTCCAGATATAAGCAGCAGGAAAATAGTTCCCGAAATCTGTAGAATTTTCTAAGCCGTATCGCTTTGAATTCTGGCTACCACCATGCCATGTTAAAAAATAGTGTATACTATCATTAATTAAGCTATAATAAGGGTTCGGTTGGTTGTTTCTTCCTTTGTAAAACACAGAATCTAACCATCCGTCATTAGCTTCAGCATAAAACTCAATAAAATCAGTGGGATGAAAAACTCCATCATTCTCCCCTTCAATGTAAATAGGAACTTCTTTCCCTCGTGCAAAAAGCTGTAAATTTCTAGGGTTTATTGAAGAAATTGGAATCCCCGAATTAATCAGTGTTTGATAATCAATTCGATAAATTCCATTCTGAGAAATTGGAAACTTATAATAAGATTGATTGTAATCTATCCAATCGTTTCCATAAGGTTGAGCAAGTAGTTGTTGAGTTAAAAGTAAGAGACAAATTCGTAGTAGTGTTTTCACTGCTTTCGGTTTATATCAATTCTAACAGAAAATACGTTGGAATATAGGGCAACAGATTGATCTCCAATATCAGTTAACGCATAATCAATACTAATGTAGGGTAATTTCACCCCTATCCCAAAGTTAGGTTGAAAAGTAGTTAAGCGATTTCCATCAATATCTGTAGTTACCTGAACATTTCCAATCCCTCCTCTTAAGAAAATCAAATCGTCATAATTTGTTTCAAAACCAAAACTAGGGTCTACTGAAATTGGATCAGATTTAAACAACACATTTCTTTTACCATCGAAGGTATTTTTAAAATTTAATTCAGCAGTTAAACCAATTTTATCACTAAAAACAAAACTTCTGTTCACCCCTAATATCAATTCAGGAAGCGTTAACTCTACGGAGTTTTCAGGAATTTCATTTCCAGTTTGCAAGAATACTTGTTGGGTTTCTTGATCTAAATTGCTACTCCAGGCATTAAATGTGGTTGTAACATCTCTACCAACTGCAGCAAACATCCATTTTCCTTTCTCATATTGCATTCCCAAATCAAAGCCAAAACCCCAGGCCTCTGCAAAATCACCTACAGCTCTGTGAATTATTTTGGCATTTCCACCATAACTCAGTCCGTCTACATTGCTTTTTCTTGCATAACTAATTAAGCCTGCATAATCGGCAGCGGAAAATGTGGTCACTCGATCAAAATTGATGTTTCCTTCTGCATCAATCAATTGAGTTGTATTTGGAATATCATCGACACCAAAACGCAAAAAAGAAAAACCAATAGTACTTTGCTCATCAATTTTTGTTGCAAAAGCAGCATAATCGTAAGCGGCAATTCCTGCAAAGTATTCAGAATGCATAAGGGAAAACTGAAAATCACTTTCTAACCGACTGAGGCCTGCGGGATTCCAATAACCTGCAGTTACATCATTAGCTGAAGCAACAAAGGCATTTGACATCCCCAATGCTCGCGCACCTACTCCAATTTTCAAAAACTCATTACTATACTTTGGAGCTTGCGCTTGCAAACATTGCACTAACAAAATTGATAGGCCTATTAGAAGTAATCTTACCATAGTGTAAAAGATTGTTAAAGATACTGAACTTACTAACCAGTAATTGTCTCTTTTATTTTCTTTTTCGATTTAAAAATCAAAAATAATTGAATAGACGACAACCAAGCGAATAAAGATGTTTAAGCTTGCTCTTAAATTCATATTTTTAGAAATACATTTCATGCGCAAGCATATTCCAAATATGATTACTTCTGCAAATTTACTTTGCGGTTGTTTAGCAATTCTAGCAGTTACTAATCAGCAAGTAGTATCAGCTAGTCTACTCGTTTTATTGGGTGCATTTTTTGATTTTTTTGATGGCTTATCAGCCAGATTATTAAAAGTTTCTAGTCCCATTGGTGCACAACTAGACTCTTTAGCCGATGTAGTAACATTTGGTTTAGTTCCATCTTTTATAGCCCTAAACCAGTTGGAAAAATACAGTTCAAATGAATGGGTGCCTTACTTCGCTTTACTGATTGCTGTTTTTTCAGCAATTCGATTAGCAAAATTTAATGTTGATGACCGACAAACTGACCAATTTATTGGTTTACCAACACCCGCCAATGCACTTTTTTGGGTTTCAATTCCTTTGATTCAATGGCAAAACGTATCATTTAGCAGTATTGTAGAAAGTCAATGGATTTTGTTGCTTTTTGAATCACCAATCGTGCTTGTTGGTTTGGTAGTTATTTTTTCCTATTTACTTGTGGCTGAAATTCCGTTGTTAGCCTTAAAGTTTAAAAGCTGGTCGTGGAAGGGAAATGAAAGTCGATTTTTACTACTCCTATTTTCTGTCGTATTAAGTAGTCTATTTTATTTCGCAGCAATTCCTTTTATCCTAATTTTGTACCTTATTCTTTCTATAATAGCAAACAGACCTAAAAGCCATGAAATTTAAAGCTGAAATAGACATTATGCCACTTAAAGCACTACTTGACCCACAAGGAAAAGCGGTAACTTCTAGCTTAAAAAATTTGAATTTAAGCGAGATTGAAAATGTTAGAATTGGCAAACATATAAGTCTTGAAATTGATGCTGAAAATGAATCTGTGGCTTCTGAAAAGGTAGAAGAAGCATGTAAGAAATTATTAGCCAACCACTTGATGGAAAGCTATGAATACAATCTAGAAGAAATATAACGTTAATTAAACGTTTTACGCTTCAATTCGAAGTGTTTTCCCAAATATACTTTTCGAACTTGCTCATCACTTGCAAGCTCCTCAGCCGTGCCTGCTTTTAGGATATTACCTTCAAAAAGCAAGTAAGCTCTATCGGTAATAGATAATGTTTCATTGACATTGTGATCGGTTATTAGAATGCCAATATTCTTTTTCTTCAGATCAGCTACAATGCTCTGAATGTCTTCAACCGCAATAGGATCAACTCCTGCAAAGGGTTCATCTAAAAGAATAAATTTTGGATCAGTAGCTAAAGCTCTTGCAATTTCGGTTCTTCTTCTTTCACCACCTGAAA
>CAJXFJ010000239.1 GCA_913052515.1 uncultured Flavobacteriales bacterium
GGGCTATCAGTAAGCCAAAAGCTATCATTGATATTGCTATAATTGTTTTTTTCATAAGGCACTGAAATTTGTGTTTTTCCATTCTTTTGATGCATACTTACAAGCTCAGTTGAACTTAGAAAGATACTAAGAATCAAGATAATACCAGCCACCAGCCTTTAAGATAGAAAATAGGGTTACCCTACACCCCCCTGCTCATTAAATACTGAGCAAGTTCTCTTAATGGGCTTTTGTTGGCATCCATCACTCCAACCTCATCTAAAGCCTGAAGGGCTTTCACCGAATATTCAGCAATGGCTTTTTTTGTTGCTTCCACCGCCCCTGAATTGACATAGCAAGCTTTAACAGCTTCAATTTTTGTCTTTTCATTTTTGTGGGAGTATGCCTTTTGCAACTCCTCTCGATCGGCTAATGCTTTACAGTTTTGTGCACAGAGGTAGAGGTAAGTTTTCTTATTCGCTAAAATATCTCCTCCTACTTGTTTGCCAAACTTTTCAGGATCGGCAAAAGCATCTAAGTAATCGTCTTGAATTTGAAATGCAATTCCCAAGTTTTTGCCAAAATCATACAGCAATTGAGCGTCTTTTGCTTTTGCATTGGCACAAATTGCTCCCATTTGCAAACTTGCTGCTAAGAGAACTGCTGTTTTTTGCTCAATCATTTGTATGTATTCTTCAAGCTTCACGGTTTGCATTTGCTCAAAGTTCATGTCCAGTTGCTGGCCTTCGCAAACTTCAATGGCCGTTTGATTGAAAAGTTTCATCAAGCTTGGCAGTTGCTCTTTACTTGCTTTTTCAAGTTGCTGGTAGGCTTTTACAAACATCACATCACCCGAAAGTATAGCGATATCTCTACCCCATTTGGAGTGTACACTGGCTTTGCCTCTTCGTAAAGGCGCTTCATCCATAATGTCATCATGCACCAAGGTAAAATTATGGAATACCTCAACCGCCAAAGCTGCGGGTAAAGCCACTTTTGCTTCTTGTTTAAACAATTCAGCGGACATTAAAGCCAATACTGGACGAATTCTTTTGCCCCCCAATTGCAAGGTATAATCAATGGGTTGATAAAGCTCTTCTGGCTTACCAGTTAAAGAAATAGATTGAATTTGCTCTTCAAAAAAAGAAGCGAGTTCTTTCCAAGTATGCGGCATCTTAAAGTATAAAATCTGGGTTTGCTACAATTCTACTTAAACCATCTTCAAGTGAAATTGGTTCTCTTTGTAAAAGTTGTAACATTTTATCGGTATCGGGTAATCTTCTGCTCATATCTCCTTCTTCTAAAGGAGGTAAGTGAACAATCTTTGATTTAGACTTGGCAACCTTTATGATGGTTTCTGCCAATTCTAAAACTGTAATTTCTTTGCTAGACCCAATATTCACAACATCATTCACACATTTATCTTGCTTAAATGCGTTAACGCAAGCTGAAATGTTATCATCTACATAGCAGAAAGTTCTGGTTTGTGAACCATCTCCATAAATGGTAATGTCATTTCCTTTCAAAGCCTGAGCGATAAACTTGCTCACTACAAAATCTTTGCTTTGTAAAGGACCATATGTATTGAAAAAACGGAAAATGGTATGATCTAAATCGTACTCTTGCTTATACGATTTTAGAAATGCTTCACCTACATTTTTTACGATGGCATAAGGCAATCTCGAATTTAATGGCGTGGTATGCTCGTTTTGAGGTAGCTCCACTGGTTCGCCATAGACTTCAGAAGAGGAAGAGAAAAACACTCGTTTTACGTCGGTGTTTTTACACAAATCGAGAATGTTTTTAATCCCAGTTAAATCATCCAAAACCAACACTGGTTGCTCTAAGGTTCTCTTAACCCCAACAACTGCTGCATAATGAAACACATAATCAAATCGAAAACGGAAGAATATGCTTGAAATGTCTCCAAAGTTGTTGACATCTGCTTTTATAAAATGTACATTGTCCTTCTTTGGAAGTCTTCTTGCATCTCCAGTAAGAAAATTGTCTACTGCAACTATTCTTACATTTTCATCTTTAGAAAGCTCATGAACAAGTGAACTGCCGATAAATCCTGCGCCACCAGTTACAAGTATGCTCGTTTTTGCCACTTTATGCTATGTTTAATAAGTAATTCCCATAGCCACTTTTTAAAAGAGGTTGGGCTAATTCTTTTAATTGATCTTTTGAAATAAATCCTTGTCTGTAAGCTATTTCTTCCAAACAACCGATTTTCAATCCTTGTCTTTCTTCAATAACCTCAACAAATTGAGAAGCTTGCATTAAAGAGGCAAAGGTACCAGTGTCTAACCAAGCTGTTCCACGATCTAATATTGCGACTTGTAAAGAACCTCTTTCTAAGTATTCCTTATTTACATCTGTAATTTCATACTCGCCCCTTGCGCTAGGCTTCAGATTTTTTGCGATTTGAACCACCTCATTGTCATAAAAATACAAGCCAGGTACGGCATAATTTGACTTTGGATTTTGAGGTTTTTCTTCAATAGAAACAGCGACCTGATTGTCATCGAATTCAACTACACCGTATCGTTCAGGGTCCGAAACATGATAGGCATAAACAATTCCTCCATCAGGATTATTATTAGCTGCTAATAATTTGCCTAGACCTGCTCCATAAAAAATATTATCTCCTAAAATGAGCGCCACTTTATCGTTTCCAATAAACTCTTCCCCAATAACAAAAGCTTGTGCTAAGCCGTTAGGTTCTTCTTGAATAGCATATTGAAAATCGCAACCAAATTGAGAGCCATCGCCCAATAACTTCTTGAAACTAGCATTATCATGTGGAGTGGTAATGATGAGTATTTCACGAATTCCTGCCATCATCAAAGTAGATAATGGGTAGTAAATCATGGGCTTGTCATACACTGGCATTAACTGCTTACTTACTGCAAGGGTTAAGGGGTGCAAGCGCGTTCCTGATCCACCTGCTAAAACGATTCCTTTCATGCTCTTTTACTTTTTCGCCAAATTAAGAATTCTCATTGGTTGGCTCCCGTTTAACCTCTAATTCTTCCAACTCAATATCATCTTCTTCATCTACGAGTTCGAGAAGGATTTCGGTTTTAAAGGCTTTGGTAGTTAACCATTTATCAAAGGCAAGTAGTAATGAAGGAAGTAAAATTAAGTTAGAAGCCATGGCGATTAATAGGGTTATTGAAACCAACAAACCAAGTGCTATAGTTCCGCCAAATTCTGAAGCAGCAAATACTCCAAATCCAAAAAATAATACGATGGATGTATAAATCATACTCACACCGGTTTCTTTTAAGGCCAATATGCAAGCTTCCCTTAAGTTTAGCGAATGTACTCGTAGCTCTTGGCGATATTTGGCTAAGTAGTGAATGGTATCATCTACTGAAATTCCAAATGCAATGCTGAAAATCAAAATCGTTGAAGGTTTTATGGATATCCCAAAATAGCCCATAATTCCAGCGGTAAAAACCAGAGGCAGTAAATTGGGAATTAAACTAACAATGACCATTCTAGCTGAAGCAAATAAAAATGCCATAATGATTGCAATGAGAACAATGGCAATTCCTAGACTCAAGAATAAGTTTTTCACTAAATAGTCGGTTCCTTTTAACCAAACTACTGATGTTCCAGTGTATTCCACATTGAACTTGTCAGCAGGAAAAATGGAATCAATTTTAGCCTCTAAGTCTTTCAATAAGACCTCCATCCGACTTGAGCCCACATCTGCCACTTGAGCAGTAATACGTGTAATTTGTCGGTTGGAGTCAATGTAAGAATTGAGCATTTCTTCGCCCTTACTATCAGAGTCTGATAAATAAGGAAGAATAAAACTTTGCTCTTGCCGATTCATTAGGGCATACTTCGAAGGTCTACCTCCGTAATAAGATTGCTTGGCAAACTTCAATCCTTCCACAATTGAAATAGGCCGAGAAAATTCTGGATACTCCTTGATTTCTTCTTGAATTTTTTCAATTCTTTTTAAAGTAGAAAGCTTAGTTGCTCCACCTTTTTTTAGCGTATTTACGGTTACTTCAAAGGGCAATACTCCATTGAAATTTTCTTCAAAAAACTTGAGGTCTAAATACACCGGGTCGTGTCGGGGCAAGTCATCCGCAATATTTCCGGTTGTTATATT
>CAJXFJ010000240.1 GCA_913052515.1 uncultured Flavobacteriales bacterium
TTCTCTTAAACTTAATGTTTCATTTTTTAAGGCTTGAAAATCATTTGGGTTTTTTCTTTTTAAAGAAGCAATTTTTTCCGCAATTAGTGACTTTCGAATGAGTGAGTTTTGGTTAAAACAACTATCAAACTCAATTAAGGCAAGATGAAAATGCTCATCTTCAGGTTCAACAACAATGCTATGTTCTATGAGAGAATGATATATTTTTTCATTGAGTTTTTTAAACTTAATGGCATTATCAGATTTCGGATTTCCAATGAGCTCTTTTAGTTCCAAAGGGTCACTATATCCTAAAAGAATGTTGGTGTTAAACTGAACTGGGTTCATATAATTTATCCCTGCACAAATCAGTTTCGGGATGTCCTGATTTGGGTATTCTTTTAAAAAACCAAAAAGAATTCTAGCTAAACCCTTTTTTAAGGGTCTTACTTTTTTATCAGCGATACTGACTCCTTCTGCAAAAATTAAAATTGCACCTTCATCGTTTAAAATGTCATAGCACGCTTGGAAAGTATCTTCGTTTTTGTGCAAATTTTCTCTACCCTCGGCAATTCTATAAATGGGAATGAGGTTCATTTTTCGGAGCATAAAGGCTGCCCACTTTTGGCGAAAAACATCAGAACGAGCTAAAAAATGCAATGGACGCTTGATTGAACTTGCTATCACTAAAGCATCCAAAAAGGAATTTGGGTGAGTGGCAGCAATCAATAAAGATCCCTTATCTGGAATAGCGGCATGATTAAAACTTTTGATCTCGTTGTAATGACGCATCAAACTATTACTGACGATAAAATGTAGAAGTCTGTATAGCATCAATTAATCTTCATAAAAAAAGTAATCACTATCTTCATAATTGTTGATTTCTAAATCATCGATATAAAATTGACCCTGGTCCTTATTCCATAGGTAAATTAATAATTCATCATCATCTTCCAAGTCTTCAGTTCGCTGCCAAACACTTAAGAAAGTATACCATTCATTTTCTTTATAAAATACTTGAGTATCATATCCTCGCCAATAAATACTCTCACCTTTTCTTCTTACATCAAAAACCACTAATAGGTTTTGAATATTAGCATGTTTTAACTTCATGCTCACGGTCAACCAAGGATGATTTTTACTGCTTAAGTTTTTTAATGGCGCCCGAAAAGTTGCGGCATATTCAGTTTCTTTTGTTAGTTGATAAGCCTTAGGTGAAGAGTAGTATATTGAATCATTCCAAGAGTTAGCAGCAACTTCCCAATTGGGATTCGGAGTCTCAAAGTTGGCTGTAAAAACTTTTTTTCTTGCTATGATTTTGTTTGATAAGAGCATGACTTCTGAATTGAAGTAACGCTGCCTTTCTTCAATGGTAGGGTACTTTAGTTTAGCATATTCATACACTTCTAAAGGGATAGGAACCCCTGCAAAAGAGAACAGGATTGCCGCTTGTTTTCCTTCATCAATCAACTTAAAAGCCTTTATGATTTCTTGATTTCCGTAAAACTGAGGGATGTCAAATTCGACGGTATCACAAAACTGCTGGTAATAGTAGTAAAAATAGGAGGAGTCGTTTGTGTTAGCAAAACTGAGTAGGTCTTGCTTACCGTATTTTTTAGTTTCTTTTAAACTGAATGAGACTACTTCTTTAAAATTGGCAAAAGGTCGTTTGCTAAAAAAATGATTGGCTTGCCATAAAGTTGAAATACCAATTAGAATAAAACCTACAACGATCATATACTTTCCTTTTAAAGGGAATTCTTTTAAAAACGAAAAAAGGAAGATGAGAAGAAATGGAAAGCTAAATAGCAATGCTGAATTCTGTAATACAGGACTTTGGTATTTTGAATAAAAATAGGCTACCAAATAGGGTAGAATTGCTAAAGTCAGTAAGGGAAGTTGAATACTTCTTATTTGGAAGTACTTCAAAAAATAGGCTAGGACTAATACAAGAAGAATACAAAATAAAAACAGCCAATTTTGATTGAAAGCATAGTATAAGAATTCAATAAAAAAATCATTTTCAGGCTTGGGTAGCCAACTTAAACCGCCAATACTTAAATGGTTTAAGGTAATTGGCAAATGGACTAACAAAATAATTGCAGCTATGAAACTCAGTATTAAATACCTCTTTCTATTTTGTTTAGGAGTAATTCCAAAGCCGAAAAGAATGAGTAAAAAACCACTTAAAGCAGCAAAATAATGCGATGTAAAACTGAGTACGATGCCAAGTATAAAAATAATTTGATTGCTTGGTTTAAGTCCTTCTTTAGATAGCTTGCTGATGCTGAAAAACAAAAGCATGCAAGCCATAAAGCCCAAAGCATAAGGCCGGGCTAATTGACTGTAATTCAAAAAGAATTGAGATTGAACCAAGGCAAGTACACTTAGAAAAGCAGCAGTTTTACTAATTATTTGGCTTGTAGCTTTGTACATAAAAAGCAAACCGACTAAAGCGGCAATTACAAATGGAATTCGAATTGCCCAAGTTGTAACTCCAAAGAGCTCGGTATAGAAATAAAGAAAAAGTTGAGTCAATGCAGGATGACCGTCTATTAGAATCCCTTGGCTAATTAATTCTGAAATAGAGCCAAAATTTAGGCGGTTTAAAGCACTTAACTCATCATTGGTGATTGACCATCCTCCGTAATTCCAACTACATAGAACTACACAGAAGAAAACTAGAAAGTATTCAAGTTTTTTCCAATGATTTATAACACTAGGGTTCAACTTCTTTGACGAATTGCTTCATACAAGATTATGCCCGCAGAAACGGAAACATTTAAAGACTCTGTACTTCCTAACAATGGAATCTTCGCTTTTTGATCAGCTAATTTTAATAAGTGTGAATTGATTCCATCCTCTTCAGAGCCCATTACAATGGCAGTAGGTAACTTATAATCGGCCTGATATATCAAATCTTCCGTTTTTTCAGTGCAAGCCACAATTTGTAAACCTGATTGTTGTAGCTCTTCAGCAACTTGAGCCAAATCTCTTTCACGCGCAATATTTACATTTAATAAAGCACCAGAGGAGCGTTTAATCGCTTCCGCATTTACTTGAGCAGAACCTTTTACGGGAACGATGATACAATCAACTCCGCAACATTCGGCTGTTCGGCATATGGCTCCAAAGTTGCCAACATCACTTACACGATCTAAAATCAGAAAAAGAGGAGTTTTTCCTTTTTCAAAAGTATTGGCTAATACATTTTGGTAGGGTTGAAATTCAATGGGAGATATGAGTGCTACAACCCCTTGATGATTCTTTTTGTAATAGTGATTTAATTTGACCAATGGCAAATTTTGACTGCTGATTTTGTATTCCTTAATCAACTTTCTTAATTCGGTAACATTCGGTCCTCTCAAATCAGATTGAATTAAAATTTTATCCAACTCTTTGTTCGATTTAATGGCCTCTACTACAGGCTGCATACCAAATATATAATCTACTTTATTTGCCATATTTTATTAATAAACTTTCGCTTGTCTCCAATTGTCTACCGCTCGATACCAATTGTTTTTATAATCCGCATTCCTAATTAGTCTATACAAATTATTGCTCATCGGATGGTCAATAAAATGGAATTCAAACTTAATGGATAGAATACTATTTTCTTCACCATAAATCCAGACTTCTTTATTCAAATCTTTGTATATTGTAGAAGGTTCCCCGTATACAATAAACAAGATTCCACGATCTGATTTCCAACCTTCTCTGTAATCTGTAAAGTAAGTGTTTGCTAGTTCAACTCTTCGGTAAAACTCTCGAATCAACTTTTTGGCTCGGTCTGTATTCTTCCCTAAGCTTAACCAAAATTGGTCGAGTTCTTTCTTAGGGTTTAACGCTTGATTTAGCTTTTTATATTCTGAAGAAGTACTAATATATCGAATGGGGCCAATCATCTGTTTAAAGGTAGAAACATCAGGATATTGAGGTTCTACACGATACATGTAAAAAGGTCTAGCATTGGTGTCCGAAGGAATTTTTAACCATTGAAGATTTGAGTTTATTGTAAATGACTTACGACCATTTTTAAAGTAAAAATCAATGGTACTATCGGCTATTGGATTTAAGTCGGAAGAAAAATCTTTTGCAAAAGGTGGAGGTGCCATA
>CAJXFJ010000241.1 GCA_913052515.1 uncultured Flavobacteriales bacterium
TTCTCTGTTTTGCTTATGGCTTCAGGAGTCTTAGCTGTATCATTCTGTTCAGCTCTAGGTGAACTATTTTCACTTCTACCCCCAAGCATAGTCATATTGTCTCCAACTATTTCTGTGGTATACCTTGTGTTTCCATCTTTATCCTGCCATGAACGGCTCCGGATTTTACCTTCAATGAAAACTTGGCTTCCTTTATTTAAATACTTTTCAGCAATTTGAGCTAAACCTCTCCAAAGCACAATGTTGTGCCATTCAGTTTGGTCTTGTCTGTTGCCATTTTTATCCTTGTATGATTCTGTTGTAGCCAAAGGAAAATTTGCTACAACTGCACCGTTTTCTAGGTGGCGAACTTCAGGGTCTTTTCCCAGGTTTCCAACCAAAATCACTTTATTTACTCCTGCCATAGTCGATTAAAATCCGATTCTTTATTGGGGCAAAGATAGCAAATTGGTCTCTTCTCTTAAATAGTTTTCAAGCAATTTGGGAATTGGGTAAGAATGCAAATTTGATCGCTTAACTATTTCAAATTGACTCGTATTCAAATTTGAAAGTTTAACTGTATCTATGTGGCAAAACTGAGCGAAAATTTGTTGATGACTCAGAAGGTGTTTTCTTACTTCGGACAAGGATTTAATTTTATAATCGCATTGATTAAAAAGGTTTATCATTTCTTCCACTTTTGATAGTTTATTCTTTTTTAAAGTGTTTGTAGTTTCAATGCTTGGGAAATCATAAAGTCCTTGCCAAATGTCCTTTTTGTTTCTTTTGTTAATTAGTAAATGATTGTCATCTTCAATAATTAAATAGGTAAAATGTCTTTTTCGAACTTTCGTTTTTCCTTGTTTAACAGGAAGATTCTCAACTGAGTTTGTTTCAAAAGCCGAGCATTTTGATTGTAAAGGGCAAGTACTACAATCTGGATTTTTTGGACTGCATTGCAATGCGCCAAATTCCATGATGGCCTGGTTAAAAATAGATGAGTCATGATTTCCAAGCAATTGTTTAGCTAATTGGTAAAAATCTTTTTTGCCCTGTGATGTGTCAATTGGAGTCGTAATTCCAAATAAACGAGAAAGAAAGCGATACACATTTCCATCTACCACAGGATATTGACCTTTATATGCAAAGGATATTATAGCAGCGGCGGTATAATCACCTACACCTTTCAACTTCTTAATATCCTCATAGTTGTTTGGAAACTTTCCTTTGTAATTTTTAACGATTTCTTTCGCGGCTGCATGTAGGTTTCTTGCTCTACTGTAATACCCTAGTCCTTGCCAATCTTTAAGTATTTCATCTTCAGTGGCATAAGCAAGGTCGTTTACGCTTGGGTAATTTTCAATAAATTTTAAATAATAACTTAACCCTTGCGCGACTCTAGTCTGCTGAAGTATAATTTCAGAGAGCCAAATTTTATATGGATTAGTTGTTTGTCGCCATGGTAAATTTCGCTTATTCGTTCTGTACCAAGCAATTAATTTAGAATGAATATAAGTAAGATTCTGTTTGGAATATTGCAATTTCTTGATTATAGATTTAACATTGTGAATACTAGCTGTTTAAACAATTAATTATTATTATATTTGCCGCCCGAAAAGGGTAACCCCTTTTAGAATTAATTGTTTTACTCAAAAAAATTACAAATTTATTTAAGATGACGAAAGCGGATATTGTTACTGAGATTTCAGACAAAACTGGTGTTGAAAAAGTTGCTGTACAAGCTACAGTAGAAGAATTTATGAAGTCTATAAGAACTTCATTGGAGAAAGGAGAGAATGTTTACTTAAGAGGATTCGGAAGTTTTATTACCAAGAAAAGAGCTGAGAAAACAGGAAGAAATATTTCAAAGAATACAACGATGATTATTCCTGAGCACTTTATTCCTGCATTTAAGCCTTCAAAAAGCTTTGTAGAAAAAGTAAAAGAAAACGTAAAGCCTTAATTGAAAACAAATTCAAATACAAGGATTAGACAACTCCTGCTAGTTTTAGCGGGAGTTGTTGTTCTGGTAGCAATTCTACTCGCACCTAAAGGGCTTTCAACTGATCAAAAAGTTGAAAATGAAGACTTACACGCACATGATGAATCTGACCATAATCATGCTCATGAGCATCAATCAAATGAGGAGAGTTCAGCTGATTTAGATTTAGCTTCAATTTTGGCTGACATGACTGAGGATGAGGCAACAGAAGTAAGAGAGTTAGAAGCTAAAGCTCAAAAGGTGGCAGATGTTGAAACCAAATTGTCTTTGTATGATTCACTCATTCAGTTAAGCATTAAAAATAAGCAGCCTGCTATGGTTGCTATTTTTAGCAAGCAGAAAGCGGAAGCTGTTTCTACGCCAACCAATTGGATTTTAGCAGGAGATAATTATTTTAAAGCGTTTCGATTAACAAAAAATCAGAACAAGCAATTGGCTGAGGGAGCTGTTGAGTGCTATCAGAAAGCTTTAACACTTGAAGAAAACAACTTAAAAGCAAAAACAGCTTTAGGCGTAGTATATGTTGAAGGCGCATCTGCTTTAGGTATGATGCCTATGAAAGGAATAGGACTTTTAAAAGAAGTTTTAAATAGTGATCCTGAAAATATAGATGCATTAACAAATTTGGGTTACTTTGCAATTCAATCTGGGCAGTACGATAAAGCAATAGAGCGCTTTAAAACCATTCTTCAGATTGACCCTAAAAATGCCGAAGCTTACCTTTATTTGACAGATACTTATCTCAGTCAAAATCAAGTGGAAAAAGGCATTGAAACATTAGAACAATACAAATCTTTGGTAGATGATCCTCTTGTTATACAACAAGTAGATGATTACATCAAAAAGATTAAAAATAATAATTAAGAACATTTAAAATTTAAGTTATGCCAAGCGGTAAAAAAAGAAAAAGACATAAGATGGCGACCCACAAGCGTAAAAAAAGATTACGTAAGAACCGTCACAAGAAGAAGAAGTAAATCAATACGTTGGACTTCTTAATAGTTAGTCCTGAATTTTTCTAAAAGAAGCTTAATCCCTGCATGCCTATGCCTTGGGATTGCTTCGTTTGTATAACTTTTGGCACCTTTTTGTGCTTTAAAGTATGTTGATATGAGTGTTGATTTAATCATTAACTCTAAGCCTTCGGAAGATGTAATCGCCTTGCTTGAAGATAAAAGGCTTATTGAGTTACATAAAGAAAGAAGTAACAATAACTATTCGGTTGGGGATATATACCTAGCGCGAATTAAAAAGGTTATGCCTGGACTTAATGCTGCTTTTGTAGACGTTGGTTATGGTAAAGATGCTTTTTTACATTATTTAGATTTGGGCCCCAACTTTGCCTCTTTGAATAAGTACGTTCAAGATGTAAGAAGCAATAAATATCAAAGTGCTTCTTTAAAGAAATTTAAGTTTGAAGAAGAAATTGATAAAGGAGGTAAAATTGCCGAACAGCTTGAAGCGAACCAGCATGTTTTAGTTCAAATAGCCAAAGAGCCGATTTCTACCAAAGGGCCTAGATTAAGCAGTGAAGTTTCTCTAGCAGGTAGATATATGGTTTTAGTGCCATTCTCAGAAAGAATTTCTGTTTCTCAGAAAATTCGAAATTTTGAAGAGAAGGAGCGCCTGAAAAGACTGATAAAAAGTATTCGACCTGAAGGTTTTGGCGTTATTGTTAGAACGGTTGCAGAGAATAAAAAAGTGGCTGACTTACACGCCGACTTAAATGATTTGATGCAGAAGTGGGAAGTTTGTTTTAAACAGCTTAAAAAAGCTAAGCCACCTCACCGTGTACTTGGTGAGCTAAGTAGAAGCTCAGCCATGCTGAGAGACTTGTTGAACAAGGATTTTAATAAGATTTACGTAGACAATTTCGATACGAAGAAAGAGCTTGTAGACTATATTAAGTCAATAGCTCCGGGAAAGGAAAAAATGGTGCAAGGTTACCGAAGAAAGATTCCCATTTTTGAACACTTTGGAATTGAAAAGCAAATTAAAGCGCTTTTTGGGCGAAATGTAACCATGAAGTCGGGCTCTTACTTAGTTATTGAGCACACGGAAGCTATGCATGTTATTGATGTGAATAGCGGGCAACGTGGAAGAACAAG
>CAJXFJ010000242.1 GCA_913052515.1 uncultured Flavobacteriales bacterium
GAGAAATGGCAGATGAGCTCAAAAACAAAGGAAAAGCTAAAGCCAGAAATTATCGTCAGGTAACGGTTATGTTTACTGATTTTAAGGGTTTTACGAATTTGGCTGAGCAATACAAACCACAAGAATTAGTCGCAGAATTAGATAGCTATTTTATAAAGTTCGATGAAATTGTCAATAAGTATAATGTTGAGAAAATAAAAACCATTGGTGATGCCTATATGGCTGCTGGTGGGGTTCCAATTCGGAATAAATCAAATGCCATTGATACGACTTTGGCTGCTCTTGAAATACAAAGAGCCATGAAGGAAATAACCAAGCTTAAGGAAGAGCGAGGAGAGACGCCTTGGGAATTGAGAATTGGTTTACATAGTGGAGACTTAATTGCAGGAGTGGTTGGAATTAAGAGGTTTGCCTATGATATTTGGGGCGATACCGTAAACGTTGCTGCTCATATGGAGTCAAGCGGAGAAGTAGGAAAAGTAAATATTTCAGAAACCACCTACGAGGCCATTGCTGAATTTTTTGTGACGGAATATAGAGGTAAAGTTAATGCAAAGCACAAGGGCTTAATTGATATGTATTTTGTACATGGAATAAAACCCGAACTTTCTGAAAATGAGGATGGAATTACCCCTAATGAAGCTTTTTGGCATTATGTAAATTTAAAACTCTACAGTAATATTAATTACCGCAATGCAGAGAAATATATTGTGAAGAGGTTAAGTGGGGATTTACCTGAAGGATTGTTTTATCATGGAATTCATCACACACAAGATGTATGTAATGCAGTAGAGCGAATTGCACTTTGGGAAGGCGTGAAAGGCGAAGATCTGTATTTATTAAAAACAGCAGCACTCTTTCATGATGCAGGGTTTATTCATGCTTACGAAAGTAATGAACCTATTGGTGCTGAATTAGCCAAAGAAATGCTTCCAAACTTTGGATACACCGAAGAGCAAATTAATCAAGTCATTGAGCTAATTGAAGCAACTAAAATTCCTCAGAATCCAAAAAATCATTTAGAAGAAATTATGTGTGATTCTGATTTGGATTATTTGGGAAGAGCTGATTTTTATCCTATTGCAGAAACCTTACGAAAAGAGTTAATGCAGTTTGGAAAGATAAAAGGAGAAGAAAAAGAGTGGATTCAGATGAATATAAACTTTTTAACACACCATTCATACTTCACTCAATCAGCACAAGAAAGAAGAGCCCCTGAGAAAAGAAAGCGAGTTCAAGAATTAAAGGAGAAATTGAATTTAATAGATAATGGAGATTGAGTGAATGTTATATTTTACTCAATCTCTTCAATATATTAATTTAGAGGTTTATATTTGAACTTCTACTATTTTGGCATGAATGTGGTAAAATAGAAAGTCACAAAGAAAAATGAAAATGAAAATAAATCGCATATTAACGCTAGCCCTATTTGCTTTATTTGCTTTTAACACCCATGCAGGGATGATTGTGTTGGAAGGGAATTATATGGGCAAAAATATATTTGTTAAGAACCCATTTGGTGGTGCTGGTGTTGGTTTTTGTGTTTTTGAAGTAACTGTTAATGGTAAACTTGACCCTGCAGAAGTTAACCAAAGTGCTTTTGAAATTGACTTTACGGCTCATGATTTAAAAGTAGGAGATCCCGTTATCATTAATATCAAACATAAAGATGATTGTGCTCCTGAGGTGTTAAATGCAGAAGTTCTCAAACCAAAAAGTACATTCAATATTCGAAGTATTGCCTTTACCAACGATGGTATTTTAGAATGGACTGCTGATAATGAAAATGGTCAACTCCCTTATGTAGTTGAGCAATTTAGATGGAACAAATGGGTAAAATTAGGTGAAGTAGAAGGAAAAGGAATTCCAGGAACTCATAACTATTCCTTCAAGATTTCACCACATAGTGGAGAAAACAAAGTAAGAGTAAAGCAAGTTGATTTTACCGGAAAACCGAGGTATTCAAAGCCTGCTACTTATTCTTCAAACGTGCCTGCTATAACACTTAATGATACAAAATTTAAAGAAACCATTCAGTTTAGTGGTGGTGAAACTTTGTATGAATTGTATGACAGATATGGAACGATTGTGAAGAAAGGATATGGCAATTCTGTAAATATAGCCAACCTCGAAAAAGGTTTATATTACGTAAGTTACGATAACACAACGAAAGACATTACAATAAAGTAAGTTATAAATGATTTAAATGAAGCCTTGACCTACGTCAGGGCTTTTTTATGTTTAAAAGATTGTGCCATGAGAAAAATTGAACACTTAGGAATTGCAGTAAAAAGTATAAAAGAGTCTTCAAAAATGTATGAAGCACTGTTGGGAAAACCATCCTATAAAACAGAAGTAGTAGAAAGTGAAGGAGTGTCTACTATGTTTTTTGAAGTTGGAGAAAGTAAGATTGAACTTTTGGAAGCGACAAAAGCAGATAGCCCAATTGCAAAATTTATTGAAAAGAAAGGAGAAGGAATTCACCACATAGCATATGATGTGGAAGATATCTATGCTGAGATTAATCGACTAAAAGCGGAAGGTTTCGAAATGATACACCAAGAACCTAAAGAAGGGGCTGACAATAAGCTAATCGCATTTCTGCATCCAAAATCAAGTGGTGGAGTTTTAGTTGAGTTGTGTCAAGAGAAGAGTTAGTAGCAAAAAGCCAAGAGATAAAAACTTAAAACAACTGCTCTAAGATTATTCCTTCAGATAAGTGAAAGGTCTGTAGTCCTGCTTTTCTTGCCCCTTCCAAATGCCCTGCAGTATCATCAATAAAGAGCGTTTCAGAAGGATTTAAGTCATTTTCCACGATAACGGTTTCAAATATTTCAACATCTGGCTTACGTTGGCCCATTTCGTGCGATAAATAGACCTTTTCAAAAAAAGGGTCTAAGTTTTTAATGCCTCGATCCTGTTGCAGCTCATTAAAGATGAAGTCAATGTGTAATTCATTCGTGTTGCTTAAGCAGAACGTTCGAAATTGATCTTTTGCTTCCTTTAGAATTTCAAAACGCTTCTCTGGAATGTCTTTTAGCATAGCATTCCAAGCATTTTTTACATCTGTTGAAGTACAACCATTTCCAATTTTGATTTTGAGTGTTTCAACAAACTCTTCTGTACTAATTTTTCCTGTTTCATATTGATTAAAAAAGACTTCAGAATCTTTTCCCTCCATAATCACTTCATATTTATCGCCTGCTAATTTTTTAAAGGCCGCTGGAGTCGCTTCTTTATCTAGATTAATAATCACCATCCCCAAATCAAAAATGATGTTTTTAATGCCGTTTAAATCTAATTTTTTCATGCCGCAAAAGTGCAAAAAACTTTATGCTTAAGCTGCCTGCAAGGTGTCTTTTCGAGGATAAATTTTAGTAAAAATAGAGCCACTTATCATGGCTAATAAAAAGGAAGGTGCCAATACGTCTAACTTTTCAAAGTAAGGGCCAATGCCATCTATTTCTTGAACCACAAATTTGAATAAAGGAACGGATAAGAAGCCTGTAATCATGCTTGCAATGGCTCCTTTTTCTGAATATGCAGGCCAAAAAAGTGATAAAATAATTACTGGACAAAATGTTGCCGCAATTCCAGACCATCCGAATATAACAAACCAGAAAACCGTTCTACCGGGGCTAACTATAGCCACTATCATGGCAGTACCAAGGGCAAATAAGGCCATGCCAAGCGTGACCATTCTAGAAATGTTGCTCATCTTTTTTTCATCCATGCTTGGATTAAAGATTTGCTGGTAAAAATCACGAGTAACGGCAGAAGAAGCAAGTACTAAAAGCGAATCAATGGTAGACATGATTGCTGAAAGGACTATAGCTATGTAGATCGCAATTATTGTTAATGGGAAAACGTGCTCAATCAAAGTGATTAGCGCATCTTCTCCTTGATTACCCAAAATGGCTTCAGGATCTTGGCCAGTTTTGGTGAAAATGTAGCGCGCTAAAACTCCAATGCTCACTGCAGCAGCATCGGTTAACAAAGTGAAAACAATGGCAACCCAACGCCCTTTGTTAATCTCTTCCATGCTTTTAATTGACATGAAACGAACATAGATTTGGGGCGAAC
>CAJXFJ010000243.1 GCA_913052515.1 uncultured Flavobacteriales bacterium
TCTTTTTCACCAGGGTGCTCTTCAGGATGTGCTGTAATATCAATATCTTGATAGTTAACTACACATTTAGGAATTTCAATCTGAATGTATCCACCTGGCTCGTAATGCATATCTTCAGGTAGCTCAACAATAAACTCCTTGATAAAAGAAGCCACATTGAAATTAGAAACAACAGTTGCTTCCCACTTTTTAATTCCAAATACTTCTTCCGGAACTTCAATGTCCATATCTTCTTTTACCTTCACTTGGCAACCTAATCTCCAGCCTTCAGCAATTTCTTTACGCGAAAAATGCGGCTCCTCAGTTGGCAAAATTGAACCACCACCACTTTTTACTTTACACTTACATTGAACGCAAGTTCCACCTCCACCACAAGCAGAAGGTAAAAAGATTTTCTCATTTCCTAAAGTAGTCAAAAGCGTGTTTCCAGCAGAAACTTCAACTTGCTTTTCACCATTAATATTTAAGGTGACAGGCCCAGAAGAGGTCAGTTTTGCTTTTGCCCAAAGTAATAGGCTAACTAATAAGATGACAACGACAAGTACAACGGCAACGGCTGCACCTACGGTAAGGGTATTTAATGCTAAAACCATGTGTTTATTTTCTTTCTAGTTCTTAATTACAATTCAATTCCCATGAAGCTCATGAAGGCAATTCCCATTAATCCTGTTAAGATAAATGTAATTCCTAACCCTCTTAGCGGTGCAGGAACATTTGAATAACGAATTTTTTCTCGAATAGCTGCAATAGCTACAATGGCTAAAAACCAACCCACTCCTGATCCTAAACCAAACACCGTAGCTTCACCAATGTTCGCATACTGACGCTCTTGCATAAATAAAGATCCACCTAAGATGGCACAGTTAACTGCAATTAGTGGTAAGAAAATACCAAGGGCTCCATAAAGTGCAGGGGCAAATTTCTCAACAGCCATTTCTACTAGCTGAACCATAGAAGCAATTACCGCAATAAACATGATGTAACTTAAGAAACTCAAGTCAACATCTTTAAAATCTTCACTTAACCATGCTAATGCACCTTCTTTCAGTACATAGTTTTCTAACAAATAGTTAACCGGTACAGTAACTGTTAATACAAATATTACTGCTGCACCAAGTCCAACACCTGTTTTAACCGTTTTTGAAACTGCTAAATATGAACACATACCAAAGAAGTATGCAAAAATCATATTGTCAATAAAAACGGAACGAACGAATATATTAATGTAATCCATGATAGTTTTTACTTTTAATCTTCAATTAAGTGAGTGTTTCTTGAACGTTGAACCCAAATGATAATTCCAACAGTAATTAGGGCCATAGGAGGTAAAATCATCAGTCCATTATTAAAATAGCCTAACTCATAAAAGGCATCTGGAATTACTTGAAATCCCCAAAGTTTTCCTGAACCTAATAATTCTCTAATTACCGCTACAGCAATTAATATCCAACCGTAACCTGCAGCATTACCAATTGCATCAAGGAATGAAGGCCATGCTTTATTTCCCAAAGCAAAGGCTTCAAGACGTCCCATAATGATACAGTTGGTGATAATTAATCCCACAAATACCGACAATTGCTTGCTGACATCGTAAACAAAGGCTTTCAAAATTTGGTCTACCAAGATTACCAAAGCCGCTACAATTACTAATTGAACGATAATACGAACACGACTTGGAATTAAATTTCTCATCCAAGACACGATTAAGTTTGCGCCTATCATTACGGCCATTACTGACAATGACATTACAAAGGCTTGCTTAACCTGAACCGTAATTGCCAATGCTGAACAAATCCCCAATACTTGAATGGTAATTGGGTTATCATCATTTAAAGGATCAGAAAGTAGTTTTTTGTTTTTCGAAGAGAATAAAGGCTCTTTAGGCGCTTTTTCTACTACTTGTGCTTCTGCTGTTTCACTCATGATACTATATAATTAAAGTGATGCTTGTTGAGTTCCTTTAAAGTAAGGAACATATATTTTTAATGTTCTTTCGAGCATTTCTCCTACTCCTTTCGAAGTAATGGTTCCACCAGAAATACCGTCTACTTTGTGCATTTCACTGCTCATGTCTACGCCACCTTTTACAACTTCGATTGGCTCGTATTTCATTTGCTCATCAAAAATGGTTTTACCAATGAATTTCTCTTGGAAAGCTTCTTCCTTAATCTCAGCTCCTAAACCTGGTGTTTCTCCTTTGTGATCGAAAGTTGAACCAAAAACGGTTGTCATGTCATTATCTAAAGCTACATAACCCCAAATTGGTCCCCATAATCCACTTCCAGCCATAGGCACGATAAACTTTTTAACCCCATCTTTCTCGAAAATAAACAAGGGATAATTTCTTTCTTCAATGCTTAAACTCTTGTACTCTTGAACCGCATCTACTTCAAACGGGCTTAGCTTGCTGTCAGCAACCACTTCCCCTTGATAGTTAAGCATAACTTGTTTCACAATGTACTTGTCAAACAACTCACTTGCATTTTCCTTTGTCGTTTCTTCTTTTACCGAAGCTAAGATGTTTTGCATCTTTTCGATTCTAACATTCTCTTTTTGCATGGGTTTTAAGCTTTCTGATACAAAAGCTAATAATCCTGCAACTACAATCACCAAGATGGCTGAGAATGTAAATGTGTATGAATTCTTATTAACGTCCATTTTAATATACTTTTAAGCTGCTACTGCAACAGTTCTTTTCTTTCTTCGGTTAATGTTTGCTTGAACTACATAATGGTCAATCAATGGAGCCATTACATTCATAAATAAGATAGCTAGCATAACTCCCTCAGGATAGGCAGGGTTGAAAACTCGAATCATGATTCCCAAGAATCCGATTAAGAATCCATATATATACTTACCTGTAGAAGTTTGTGCAGCAGTAACTGGGTCAGTTGCCATAAACACAATTCCAAAGGCAAATCCACCCATTACAAGGTGATAATGTGCAGGGACTTCCATAAAAGGATTCACTGCAAATGCATTAAAAATCAATCCCATCACATAAGCTCCAATCACACCTGAAAGCATGATTTTCCAGCTTCCAATTCCTGTAATGATTAAAATAGCCGCTCCTATTAAAATAGCTAAAGCTGAAGTTTCACCAATAGAACCTGGAATCATACCCATAAAGGCATTCCAAAAGGTATCGCCATATTGTGCACCTGCTGCATCTACAAAACCAGAAGATTTTTCAGTGGCTTGAGCTAACAATGTTGCTCCAGTTGAACCATCTGCGTAAGCTACCGCTTCATCAGTCATATCGCCAATCCAAACCTTGTCACCCGACATCCATGTTGGATAAGCAAAGAATAGGAAAGCTCTTGCGGTTAAGGCAACGTTTAAAATATTCATTCCTGTTCCACCAAAAACTTCTTTACCAATAACTACGGCAAAAATAGTTGCTGCAGCTACCATCCATAACGGAATTTCAACTGGCAAACAAAGAGGAATAAGCATCCCTGATACAAGGAATCCTTCATTTACTTGATGCTTATTAATAATGGCAAAAATGAATTCTACCCCCAATCCTGCAGCATAAGAAACCACAACAATTGGAAGCACTTTAATTGCTCCGTAAATAACTTTTGTCCAAAGATCAGCTTGCTCACCTAAAGCCAAATAGTATTGATGACCGGTGTTCCAAATGCCGAAAAGTAAAGCAGGTACTAAAGCCAAAACCACCATAATCATGGTACGTTTCATATCAATACCATCGCGAATGTGCGAACCTACTTTTCCAGTTGTATGACCTGGAACGAATAAAAAAGTCTCTAAAGCATCATAAGCTGGATAATATTTCTCCAACTTCCCTCCTTTATCGAAGGTTGGCTTGACTTTCTCCTCTAAAAAATTATGAATTGAATTACTCATTAGAATGATAAATTATTTTTTAACTCATTTCTTCACGAAGCTTCAACAAGCCTTCACGAACAATCGATTGTGAACGAATTTTTGAAGTACAAACAGTTTCACAAAGGGCAAAATCTTCAGGTGCCACTTCATAAATCCCTAAGCCTTCCATCAATTCAATATCTTCTACCATGATGGCTTTTAATAATTGAACTGGATAAATATCA
>CAJXFJ010000244.1 GCA_913052515.1 uncultured Flavobacteriales bacterium
TGCAATTCATCCATTTACTAAGGCCAAAATTCCAATTTGGATTGGAGATTATGTGTTAGCTGGTTATGGAACAGGAGCTGTTATGGCAGTTCCTTCTGGAGACCAAAGAGATTGGGATTTTGCTTCTCACTTTGAGCTTCCCATTCCTAATATAATAGAAGGAGCAGATGTTAGCGAAGGTGCTTATGACAAAAAAGAAGGCAAATTATGTAACTCTGACTTTTTAGATGGCTTAGACATTCAAGCAGCTATGATAAAAGCCATAGAAGAAATAGAAAAACAAGGTTTTGGATTTGGTAAAGTAAACTTTAGGATGAGGGATGCTGTTTTTAGCAGACAACGTTATTGGGGAGAGCCAGTGCCTATCTATTTTGAAAATGGAATTGCAAAATCCATTCCTGAGTCTGAGCTACCCTTAAAATTACCAGAAGTTGATAAATACCTGCCTACTGAAGATGGCGAACCACCATTAGCCAGGTCAACCTCATGGAATTACAATGGGCACCCCATTGAAACTTCTACCATGCCAGGATGGGCGGGAAGTTCATGGTACCTTTTCCGATACATGGACCCAAACAACGACCAAGCTTTTTCCAATCAAGAGCAACTAGATTATTGGCAAAATGTTGACTTGTACTTTGGAGGCGCTGAACACGCTACCGGTCACTTATTATATGCTCGCTTTTGGACTAAGTTTTTAAATGACCGAGGCTATTTGAAAATTGACGAACCCTTTAAAAAATTGATCAATCAGGGTATGATTTTGGCTGAAGATGGTCAAAAAATGAGCAAGCGATATGGAAATGTTGTTAACCCTGATGATATTGTAAAAGAATATGGTGCAGATACCCTTAGACTATTCGAAATGTTCTTAGGGCCATTGGAACAATCAAAGCCATGGGACACAAGCAGCATAGAAGGTGTCCATCGCTTTTTAAGGAAATTATGGAGATTGTACCACAATGCTGAAAATCAATTTGAGACAAGCTCTGAAAAGGCAAATGCGGAAGAATTAAAAGCGCTTCATAAATGCATTAAAAAAGTAACCGAAGATATTGAGCGTTTTTCATTCAATACGGCTGTTTCTACCTTTATGATTTGTGTCAATGAGCTTAATGATTTGAAATGCAATAAGAAAGAAATTTTAGAGCCACTTGCCGTACTTATTGCTCCATTCACTCCTCATATTGCAGAAGAAATATGGAATAAACTTGGCAACACTCAATCTATATACTTCGTGAAATACCCAAAGTTTGATGAAAGCCTACTTGTTGAGAACACGCATAAATACCCAATTTCTTTCAATGGTAAAATGCGTTTTACTTTAGAGCTACCAGTTGATATGAGCAAAGAAGAGATTGAAAACAATGTTCTTAGTCATGAACTAGCTAAAAAGTGGCTCGATGGAAAGTCTCCAAAGAAAGTTATTGTTGTTCCTAAAAAGATTGTGAATGTGGTAGTTTAAGAATATTTAAACCAAAAAAAAACCTCGAGAAATTCTCGAGGTTTTTTTTGGTCGCTTTTGTGAAGTCTAATTCACAGCAGCTTGAAATTCTGCATCATCTTTGTATTCTTCAAATTCTGCATCTTTCTTAGCATTTTCTTTCAAAGAAGCATCTTTAGCAACGGCACTTTTCAAGTTAGAAACTACCATGCTTTTATCTCCTTTTCTTGCTCCAATAACAGCCTTCAAATAATATCCTGCAGCTTCATCAGATGCTGGCGAAGCATCGATAGTTTGAAGCGCTGTAGAATAGTCTTTATTCAACGTTTGAGCTAAAGCTGCATTAAATGTCTTCATGCTACCGTAATTACTTACAGCTTCTGCATAATCACCTTTTAACATGTATAAATAACCTAAGTTATTTCCTACTTCAGCACCTGCACCATTTGCAGATTCGTAGTATTCCATAGCTTTTTCGTTATCTCCACCAGCTCTTGCAATAATTCCAAGGTTATTCATTACAACACCATTATTTGGGTTCAAGCTATTCGCTTTGTCAAACTCAGCTTTTGCTTCATCAACCTTACCTTGCATATAATATACATAACCAATGTTGTTAGGCCCTCTCCAATCTTTTGGATGCAATCCTGCAAAAGTTTTATAGATAGCCATCTTCTTGTCCATATCATCTGTTAAAGTAGCTGCGTACAATAACTCTTCAGCAGTTAAAGTATCAGGAGTACTTGTAGCGTATTCTTGAATTTTTTCTTTTGAAAAGCTTGTCAATTCACCTTGAACAGTAACTAAAGAACGACGTAAATCAGGTAAAATTTGCTCTTCAATTACTTCAAATGTAGCAGCAAGGTTTCTGATTTCTTCTTCACGCTTTGCTTTATCTTCATACATTTCAAGAACTCTTAGGATTAAATCTTTGTCCTTAATATCTGAAGCTTGCATGGCAGACTTAAATCCATCCCAATCTTCGCCTTTACCCATAGTTGCGTAAAAATCAGAATTTGAGGCAGCTTTAACTCGGTTGCTTCTCAACATACTTTTTGCAGCATTAGCACCAGACTGAGCTCTATTGTCAGCTAAGTTAGCGTTCAATGAAATTTCACCTTCTGGAGAAGCATAAGCTACAACACTTACGCCTTTAAAGTTGAACATAGGATTCTTAGCTTTTTCCTTTACCCAAGCTTTCAATTCTTTCATGTCTTCATCACTTAATTCAGAAGAGCGAACTGCAGAACTGTTAACCAAATAATTGATTGTTGCCATCTTCTCCATTGGAACTACTTCAGTAAACTCATCTGCTCCTAGTACAGGCATGTCATCATCCATAGCCCACATTGGGGTAATAATTGTACCTGTAGCAATTTGCTCTGCAGGAAATTCTTTTGATTTCCCTTTATACATGCCAACTGCAACGGCATCTAATGTAGCTACTTCCATACCTGGTTTGTAGGCTATTTTATCATTGTAAGCAAAATTCCCACCTTTTTCATAAGGGATTTTTTGCCCTTCAACTTCAGAATCTTCACCAACTAAAACAATCTTATCCAAGCTTACTGAACCCCCATCATAATTCAAGGTTGGAGTAATTTCAACAGAAACTTTTTTATTGAAGAATTTAGGAGGTATAGCTCCCGAAATATTTACTTCGATACTATCCCCGTGCATCTCTAGCGGATTAGGAGTAACAGAATAAGTTACTTCTTCTGCTCTTTTCGTCATATTGCTCAGCGGATTACAAGCCATAGTGGTGGCTGCTGCAACTGCTACAATCGCGTATGATTTAAATGTGTGCTTTTTCATTTTTGAAATTTGATCTGTGTCATTTAGTTATTGCCTGCAATATTAGTTAAAACTCTCTATTCACGCAAAATATAAAAGGTATTATAGCCTTTCTTTTCAAGCATTTAAGAAGTTTTAAAATTTAAATAATTGCTTAGGCATTTGGTTGATTTCTAGATTTTCAACAAGTTCTATGGTAGATTGTTTAAATATTGGGTGTTTAAAATGTGGAAGAATTTCCATTAAAGGCACAAGTACAAATGCTCTTTCGTGCATTCTTGGATGTGGAACTTGTAAACTTTCTATATTCAAAATGATGTCTTCAATATAAATTACATCTAAGTCAATTATTCTGTTTTCATAATTCTCCGTCTTTCTTTTTCTTCCTAATTGCCTCTCAATTTGGAGTAAGTTATTCATTACATCCATAGGCTCATTTGTTGACTTAATTATTAGCACCAAATTGTAAAAATCATTTAATGAAGTATCACCCCATGCTTTAGTATAATAAACGGAAGAAACTTGATGGATTGAACCAATTTGCTCCTCAAGTAGTTGAATGGCTAATTCAATATTGCTTTTTTTATCTCCCAAATTTGAACCAATAGAGAGAACGTAATTATTAACCCTTTTATACACCTTCTTTGCCATGCATGTAAAACTAATCGTTGATTAGTTGTTCTTATCTACTTTTACAAAAAATTCTTAACCATGAAGAACTTCTTTAAAATTATGTTTGCGTCAATGCTGGGCTTTTTGCTAACGGTAGGCATTGCTTTATTTATTGTTTTTGTATCCTTTGCAGCTCTTATTTCCGCTTCT
>CAJXFJ010000245.1 GCA_913052515.1 uncultured Flavobacteriales bacterium
AAAGCTGCTGATGTTGAAACATTAGGAGAGCTTGTACAATTTAATAAAAATGATTTATTGAAATTTAGAAATTTTGGTAAGAAATCTTTAACAGAACTAGATGAACTAGTAGAAAGCAAGAATCTTACTTTTGGAATGAATGTTTCTAAATACAAATTAGATAAGGACTAAGGGAAATGAGACACGGAAAGAAGTTTAATCACCTAGGTAGAACAAAGTCGCATAGAAAAGCGATGCTATCAAACATGGCATGTTCTCTAATTGAGCACAAACGTATAAATACAACTGTTGCTAAGGCTAAAGCATTAAGAGGTTTTTTAGAGCCATTAATAACAAAATCAAAAGATGATACTACTCACTCAAGAAGGGTTGTTTTCAGTTATCTTAATAATAAGCACGCCGTAACAGAACTTTTTAGAGAAGTAGCTCCAAAAGTTAATACTAGAGCAGGAGGTTATACTAGAATAATTAAGACTGGTAACCGAATGGGTGATAATGCAGAATTGTGCATGATGGAATTAGTTGACTTTAATGAGTTGTATACTACTGAAACAAAAAAGCCTGCTAAGAAGAAAAGAAGCAGACGAGGAGCAGGAAAATCTAGTGCATCAGCGAGTGATACTCCAAAAAAGGAAGCAGTAGCAGAAGAGACGAAAGAAGAAGTGAAAGCTGAAGTAAAGAAAGAAGATTCTGCAAAAGAGAATAAAGAAGAAAAAAAGGATTAACAATTGAATAGAAATTGTTTGAAATTTTAATTTTAAAAAGGATAAAACAGGAAGTTTTATCCTTTTTTTTGACCTAAAATTTGATGTATGAAATATAAAACCAAAGCAAAAGGAATTGTAGTTTTAGAAGATGGAACTGTTTTTTATGGTGCCTCAGCCGGAATACTAGGTACAAGTACTGGAGAAATATGTTTCAATACAGGAATGACAGGCTACCAAGAGATCTATACAGACCCTTCTTATTTAGGCCAAATAATGGTATGTGCTACCGCTCATATTGGTAATTATGGGGTTGATCAGGATGAAACCGAATCAAATTCGGTAAAAATAGCCGGATTAATTTGTAAGAAATTTTCAGATGGATATTCAAGACCTATGGCTGACGGTTCTTTGCAAAATTATTTTGAAGAAAATGACATTGTAGCTATAACTGACGTTGATACACGAGCTATTGTTAGACATATTCGAGATAAAGGTGCAATGAATGTTATTATTTCATCTATTGAATTTGATGTGGATAAATTAAAGGAGCAGTTAAAAGAAGTTCCATCGATGCAAGGCTTGGAATTGTCTTCAAGAGTATCTGTAAAAGAAGCTTACACAAAAGGAGATGAAAATGCTCCTTATAAGGTAGCTGTTTTGGATTATGGTACAAAAGACAATATTGTTCGCTGTTTAGTAGAAAGAAATGCATATTGTAAAGTCTTTCCAATGAATACCAAAATTGAAGAAATTTTAGCTTGGAGTCCAGATGGAATAATGTTAAGTAATGGCCCAGGAGACCCAGGAGCCATGAATGAATGTGTGATTGAGGTAAAGAAATTTGTAGATTCAGGTATCCCAATTTTTGGAATTTGTCTAGGTCATCAGCTTTTAAGTCTAGCATCTGATTTAAAAACTATAAAAATGCATAATGGTCATCGTGGAATAAACCACCCAGTGTTAAACCATGAAACTGGCAAAGGAGAGGTGACTTCTCAGAACCATGGATTTGTAGTTGAAAGAGAATCTGCTGAAAAATCGGAAATAGTTGAGATTACTCATTCGCATTTAAATGATAATACAGTTGCAGGAATAAGACTAAAAAATAAGCCTGCATTTTCAGTTCAGTATCATCCAGAGGCTTCACCAGGGCCACATGATTCAAGATATTTATTCGACAACTTTATAGAAACGATAGCCAAACATAAAAACTAGGTAATGAGTAGAATTTCACATATACATGCACGTCAAATTTTAGATAGTAGAGGTAATCCAACCGTAGAAGTTGAAGTGATAACGGAAGCCGGCACAATGGGAAGAGCTGCTGTTCCATCAGGAGCTTCAACTGGTATACATGAGGCGGTTGAATTGAGAGATCAAGCAGAGGCATATTTAGGTAAAGGTGTACTAAAAGCAGTTCAAAACGTTAATCAGACTTTGAATGAAGAATTAAATGGTGTCAATGTATTTGATCAGACAGGTGTTGATCGGTTTATGATTGAGTTAGACGGTACCGAAAATAAATCAAATTTAGGTGCGAATGCGATGTTAGGTGTTTCCTTAGCTGTTGCTAGAGCTGCCGCAGAAGAAATTGGTATGCCTTTATACCGCTATATTGGAGGAGTGAATGCAAATACTCTTCCTGTCCCTATGATGAATATTCTGAATGGGGGTTCACATGCTGATAATAGTATTGATTTTCAAGAGTTTATGGTAATGCCTTATGGAGCTGAATCATTTAGTCATGCATTGCAAATGGGGACTGAAGTTTTTCATCATTTAAAAAGTGTTCTAAAAAATAAGGGCTTTTCAACCAATGTTGGTGATGAAGGTGGGTTTGCACCAAATTTAGGTTCAAATGAAGAAGCCATTGAGTATGTTCTGAAAGCAATTGATAAAGCAGGGTACGAGGCTGGTAAAGATATTTTCATTGCCATGGATGCAGCTTCATCTGAATTTTACATAGAGGAAGAAAAAGTATATCACTTCCATAAATCAAGTGGAGATAAATTAACCTCTTCTGATATGGTAAGCTATTGGAAAGAATGGACTGAAAAGTATCCTATTATTTCAATCGAAGATGGATTATGGGAAGATGATTGGAATGGGTGGAAAGAATTAACCGATACAATTGGAAGTAAAGTGCAATTAGTTGGTGATGATTTGTTTGTGACAAATAGCAAGCGATTAAAACGAGGAATTGAAAATGGCATTGCAAACTCTATTTTGGTTAAGGTAAACCAAATAGGTACTTTAACAGAGACTATTGAAGCTGTTGAAATGGCTACACGAAATAAATACACCTCAGTAATGAGTCATAGAAGTGGTGAGACTGAAGATACCACAATTGCTGATTTAGCCGTTGCATTAAGTACTGGTCAAATAAAAACTGGTTCTGCTTCTCGTTCAGATCGAATGGCCAAGTACAATCAATTATTACGCATAGAAGAACAACTTGGGAATAATGCATTTTTTCCAAAGAAATAGATTGAATTTAAATAGCTAGATTGCTTTGAAACATTGTGCTAGTTAGGTATTTTTGCGATTCTTGGAAGTATTTAGAAATTCTAAGAACTAACTTAATAGTTGCATGTTTATTCATCAATAAAACCAATAAAGAAAAATGTCAGAAAAAGCGGAATTAAAAGTAGGTGGTCAAACATTTGAATTGCCTATTATAGAAGGTACAGAGAATGAAAAAGCCATTGATATTAGTAAGTTAAGGGCGAGTTCAGGCCTAATTACTATAGATCCTGGATTTAAAAATACTGGTTCTACTACTTCTGCAATTACTTTTTTGGATGGTGAAAAGGGGATTCTTCGTTACAGAGGATATGCTATAGAAGACTTAGCTGAGAAAGCATCTTTCTTAGAGGTTTCTTATTTATTGATTCATGGCGAATTACCAACTCCTCAGCAATTTAAGCAGTTTCAATCAGAAATTACACACCACACATTAATTCACGAGGATATTAAGAATATTTTAGATGGATTTCCATCTAATTCTCATCCGATGGGTGTGTTGTCTTCATTGGTTTCTTCATTAACAGCCTTCTATCCAGAGTCTTTAGACCCGAATAGATCGGCAGAAGAAGTTGATTTAAGTATCAAGCGATTGATTGCAAAAATGCCAACCATGGCTGCATGGGCCTATAAGAATGAAATTGGACATCCTGCAAATTACCCAGATAATAGCCTGGATTATTGTTCTAATTTCTTAAAAATGATGTTCGCAGTTCCTTCTGCTAATTATGAAGTTGATCCAGTAATTGCGAATGCCCTTGATAAGTTATTAATCTTACATGCAGATCATGAGCAAAATTGTTCAACTTCAACAGTACGTGTAGT
>CAJXFJ010000246.1 GCA_913052515.1 uncultured Flavobacteriales bacterium
AATTAAACCACCTTTGGTTCTGCACTTCACATATCCTTTAATTACTTCTTGAGTATTTAAAGCATTGTTAACACTTTCCCATGCTCTTAAAGCTCTTGCTTTTCTGTGAGAAAGAACTAATTGACCGTTTTTATCTTCTTGACTTTCAATAAATACTTCAATTACATCACCTACTTCTAACTCATCTCTGTATTTTAATTCTGACATGCTAATTACACCGTCAGACTTATATCCAATATCAACAACAACTTCTCTAGACGTTATGCTAACTACCTTACCGTCAATAACATCTTGTTCTTGAATAGAAGTCAATGTTTCATCGTACATCTTTTCTAAGTCAGCTTGCTCAGCATCATTATACTTATCGTCGTACTTTCCGATTGCATTCCAATCAAACTCCTTTCTAAAAGTTTCAAGCTCTTGTTGACGCTCTTCTCTTGTTTTTGGCTTCTCTTCAGATTTTACTTCTTCAGCATCTGTTGTTTTATCTTCAACAATTGCAGTTTCGCTAACTTCCACTTTTTGCTTCGGCTTGCTAACTCGCTTTGCTTTAGTTTCCTTTTCTTCTGAATTTTCTGCTGCCTTTTTAGCTTTTGCTTCTACTGGAGTAGTTTCAGCATCTGGCTTTGGAGTTGTTGTTTTTTCTGCTTTAACCTCTGCTTCAGGTTTTGCAGTTTCCTTTTGTTCAGTAGCTTTTGGAGTTTCTACTTTTTTTTCTTCTGCATTTTCTGCAGCGTTTTCTTTTGATTCAGCCATTAAGACTTAATTTGTATTTCGTTTTTAAACGGTAAGTAAAACGAAAGTTGTTAATATTTACCCATTTATACCGATTATGGGCTTTAAAATTTGAGGGCGCAAATATACACAAATATATAATCCCTTTGTCTGATGATTATTAGGTACTTTTCTGTTTAGCTATTTTTTAGATTAACTAAAAACTTCATTGAGTAATTTTGTTAAACTACTATGAAACAATTTGACATTCCCACATACTATAGAAGCTCTTTTATTTCGCAGATAAAAAATAGCAGAAAAAGTGCCGACCCTAGGAAAAAAGACTTTAAACCAAGTACACTTGATTTTGGACCTATACAAGTTTTAGTTGCTAGGCATTTTGGCTTTTGTTACGGAGTAGAAAACGCCATAGAAATTGCCTATAAAGCTGTGGAAGAAAACCCTGGAAAGTCAATATACCTTTTAAGTCAAATGATTCATAACCCCAAGGTTAATGCTGACTTACAAGCCATGGGAGTTCAATTCATTATGGATACTCAGGGTAACCAATTTATTCCTTGGGATGCCATTTCTGAAGAAGATGTTGTTATCATTCCTGCTTTTGGGACTACTCTTGAAGTTGAAAAAAGACTGACTGAAAAAGGTGTTGAACTAAGAAAGTATGACACAACCTGCCCATTTGTAACCAAGGTTTGGAAACAATCTGAAAAGCTTGGCAAACAAGATTATACAGTCATTATTCATGGAAAACACAAACATGAAGAAACGAGAGCTACTTTTTCTCATTCATCTCAACATGCTAAATCAATTGTAGTGAGAGATATGGAAGAAGCTGAATTGCTAGGTGCATTTATGCTTGGTCAAATGGAGTTAGATCAATTTCACGAAGCTTTTTCAAATCAAGTGTCTTATGGATTTAATCCACAACAAGACCTTGAACGCGTAGGTGTGGTAAATCAAACAACCATGCTTGCTTCAGATACTTTAGCAATAGCTGACTATTTTAAAGCCGTTATGGTTGACAAATATGGAGAAAGCGAAATCAAAAATCACTTTGCTGATACAAGAGATACACTATGCTATGCAACCAATGATAATCAGCAAGCAACCTATGGATTACTTGAAGAAAAAGCAGATATAGCCTTGGTAGTTGGTGGTTTTAATAGTTCTAACACTTCTCATCTTGTAGAGCTTTGTGAAATGAAACTTCCAACTTACTTTATTTCAAGTGCAGAGGAATTAGTTTCTGAGAAAAAAATCCGTCATTTTGATTACAAGAATAAACAGATGTTAAGTACATCCAATTATTTAATCAATAAAAATCCTATTCGGGTGATTTTAACTTCTGGGGCATCTTGTCCTGATGCGGTTGTTGATGGAGTGTTAGACAGACTGCTTTCGTTTTTTGAAAATACCAAGTCAAAAGAAGAACTTTTAGCTCAATTTACCGACTAAGGTTAAATTTAGATTCTAAAATTTCTAAAACAAATTCAAGTTGTTGTTCTTGATTTAAATTAGAATTATCCAATATAATAGCATCTTCTGCTTGCACTAATGGATTCTCTTTTCGATGTGTATCGTTATAATCTCGTTTGGAAAGGTTTTCTCTTACCTCATCCATGCTTATCACTTGACCTTTAGCTTGTAGTTCTTTAAATCTTCGCTGAACTCTAACCTCTTGATTTGCGGTCATAAAAACCTTTAGTTCTGCTTCGGGAAATACCTGTGTTCCAATATCTCGTCCATCTACAACTATACCTTTATTCTCACCTGCCTTTTGCTGCAAGCGTATCATGTGTTTTCTAATCGACTTGATTTGGGCCACTTCACTGACTAGATCAGAGACCATCTTCCCTCGAATTTCAGCTTCAACATCTACCCCATTTAAGAAAGTTGTATTCTCAGTTGTAATAGAATCTGCTTGAAAAGTGATTTGTATATTGGGTATCAAACTATCAATTTCTTGATCGGAAAGTTTCGTAAAATCAATTTGGTTTTCAATACCGTATAAAGTAATGGCACGATACATTGCACCTGTATCTAAATAACCATAACCAAGCCTTTTAGCTAATGCTTTGGCCAATGTACTTTTACCACAAGAAGAATATCCATCTATGGCAATAATAATTGCTTGCATGCTGCGAAGTTAATTGATAAAATCAGAAAGGCGAGTAGAAACAGAAAATGTATTAGTGGCCCCTGCTTGATGAAATGCTGAACGACCGTAACTTAAATGAAACTTTGAAACTCTAAGTCCAAAACCCCAGCTTAAACCAACGGTTCCTAATTTCTCATCAATTCGCAAGTCAACTCTACGGAAATAGTTATATCCTAAACGAACATTAAAATTATCAGTAATTAAAAACTCAGCATTGACAATCAAGTGCCTTGCTACATTTTCAAAAAAGCCTGGATCTTTATCCTCTTCTTCAGCCTGAGAAGGATCTAATAAAACCGACTCATCTACCTCATCATTTGGGTTTTCATATTGTAAATCCCATTGTTGTAAATTGTGCATGATTAAACCTAATCTCACTGGTACATTCTTTAGTCTTTTGCTAAATCCTAATTGCAATTCGTAAGGCAATTTTTCATTGATTCCTTCAGTGTATGAATTTACTTCTGTACCCAAATTTTTGATTAGAAAAGAAAGTGCAACTTCTCGCTTTCTTGAGTAATAGTTCAATCCTAGGTCAGCAGCAATAGCCAATGACTGAACTGTAAATAAGTCTGAATAAATGGTTTTTAAATTAATACCGGCGCTAAAATTAGAATCTAACTCTCTTGCATAACCTAACTGAAAGGCGTATTCCCCAGCAGTAAACTGACCAATCTCATTTCCTGCTTCATCAGTTTCAACAAAATCACCATAGCTAACATATTTCATCCCAAGATTAAATGTTCCTATGCTATCAAAATGCTTCCCATATCCAACTGTTCCATATGATATATCGGTCAGGTAATCAACATAAGTCAAGGCTAGCTGATTGTCCATTTTTTGGTTGAGCAAGGCTGGATTTTCCATTCCCAGAAAAAGATCATTATCTCTTACAGCAATCTGATTACCTCCCAAAGCAGCAACCCGCGCAGATGAAGTTAAATTGAGAAATTCAAAACTATTCTCACCGCCTGTTTGGCTATAGGTAGTAAAAGGCAATAAAAGGGCTAGTAAAACAAAATATCTTATTGGCATAAGTAATTTAAAGCTTAGAATACGCTAAAGTATAGCTATTATTGTTTTAGACGTTTGGAAACTTTAAATAATTGCATTTACTCTAATCGGCATTAATATTTTCATTCTTTTTTACCA
>CAJXFJ010000247.1 GCA_913052515.1 uncultured Flavobacteriales bacterium
GACATAATCAAACTGCCATTTCTTCACTGGTTATTAATGGTCTACTTGGGTATGCAACATATTCAAATATTAAAAATGAAAACTATGGAATGGCCGCATTAACCGGGCTATTTTCATTTAGTTTTTATATTGGTAATATTAATGGTTCAATTCAAAGTGCAAAAAGATATAATTCTACTATTGATAAAAGAACAATACGTAAACTTAAAAAATCCATTTTCTATTAAATTTAATATAATGATAACTACAATTAAAAAATCCCTACTTTTTAAAATGCTTTCTATTTTCTTAGCTTTTAATCTATTATTTGTCAATTCCATTTCGGCCAATGAAAAAGTTACCTTAAATGCGGGTACTTCTATAATTCTTGAAACCGTTTCTTTTCTGAAATCTGATTTATTAGTTCCAGGTCAATTGATTGACTTTAAAGTAAAATACGATGTTAAAGTGGACAGCAAAACGGTTATAAAAGCAGGAACAATTGCAAAAGGTCAAGTAACTAGGTCTCAGAAAGCAAAAGGATTAGGAAAAGCAGGACATTTAGAAATTCAAGTAAGCAATGTTGCTGCAGTTGATGGCACAATAATTCCTTTAGCAAGTTCAAATCTATATCAAGAAGGAGAAGATAAAGAATCTACTGCCATAGTACTAGGCTTACTAATATGTATATTATTTTTAACCATGAAAGGTAAAAATGCTGAAATTCCTCCTGGCACTGAGATTAATGCTTCTTCGGCAGGTACAGTTTATATCAATATAGATTAAGACAGTTCTTTTATATTCCAATACTAATTCTATTTAGCAGTAATAATTAGCAAACAATAAGATTTATTTAAGCTCACATTTTTGATGTATAGTTAAAAGCTTCATTACTTTTGCGGCTCAAAAAAATACGTTATGTCAGGAAACAGAACTTTTACCATGATTAAGCCTGATGCAGTTGAGAAAAACTACATCGGTGCAATTTTAGAGAAAATCAATGCTGCTGGATTTAGAATTGTAGCTATGAAATACACTAAGCTTTCAAAAGAAGGTGCCGGTGCATTTTACGAAGTACACAAGGAGCGTCCATTTTATGGCGAATTAGTAGATTATATGTCAGGCGGAGCTATAGTAGCCGCAATTTTAGAAAAAGACAATGCTGTAGCAGACTTCAGAACTTTAATTGGTGCTACAAATCCAGAAGAAGCTGCTGAAGGTACAATTAGAAAATTGTATGCTGAATCGATTTCTGCCAATGCCATTCATGGTTCTGATAGTGATGAAAACGCTGCAATTGAAGGAAATTTCTTCTTTTCTGAATTAGAAAGATTTTAAAAAATACTTAATCTCAAGAAAAAGCCATTCGAATACGAATGGCTTTTTTATTAATTAGACATTAATTTCACCATGTTTTAATAAAAAGGCTGTGCAGTAATTGCACAGCCTTAAAACTACTACACTCGACCTCTCGGTCAATCAATCTTCTAACTTTCTAGCTAAAGAAGACCAATTTCCTCCATTGTAAGCTTCAATGCCTGCAGCCTCTAATTGTCTTTTAGCAGCACCACTTCTCGCTCCTGAAAGGCAACAAGTAATTATAACTTTACTTTTCTTTTTCAATTTTGGAATTTCTCTTCCAATTTGATCTAATGGAATATTTAAGGCCTTTTGATAATGCCCTTGATTGAATTCTTGTTTACTTCTAACATCAACAATTAATGCCCCTTGCTCTTTCAACGATTTAAAATCAGTTGCGGATTTTCCAAAACCAAAAACATTTTTTATCAATTCTAGCATACTTTTCTTATTTCAATCAAAAGTATGAAGTGATCTTAAGCTAATAAGTAACTTTTGTTACATCTAAAAACTAAACCGCCTTTTTAGGACTTATATTTTCGTTTTTAGTCAAAGGAATTGTCTTCTGTTTTGATTCTGAAGAAAATGTGCTCATTTCTGCCAAATCTTCTTTATGCTTATCTACTGGGCTTCCAAACAAGATCGTCCACATCTCCTTTATCGAGCGAGCTTTCCCCAAGTCTTTAAATACTTCAAGCCATTCGTGAAAAACCAAGAAGACTGGATTATAAGAATTCACTGGTTTGGTTATTCCATACACGGCTTTTTCATCCTCCTCTTGAAAGGTTCCAAACATTCTATCCCAAATAATGAAAGTCGAGCCGTAGTTTTTATCAATATATCTTTCGTTTACTGAGTGATGAACTCGGTGGTGTGAAGGTGTTGTAAAAATATACTCAATTGGAGCAGGAAGCTTTCTAATTAGTTCTGTATGAATCCAGAATTGGTATAGCACTTCAATTTGATGAATGATGAAAAACACCAAAGGATGAAAGCCCATTAAAATTACTGGAAGGAAGAAAACTAACTTCAAATTTTGAGTCCACGAAAGTCTAAAAGAAACAGATAGATTATAATGCTCAGATGAGTGATGAACCACATGGGTTGACCACCAAAAACGCTGCTCATGAGCAATACGATGTGCCCAATATCGGCAAAAATCCAACACTACTAAACAAAGTGCATATGACCACCACGTATGTGGAATTCTGAGTGGTGATAGATTGTAAAAAAATAGGAATACGGTAAACATTCCCAATTTCATAAATCCATTCAGAACCACATTTACCAATCCAATGGTTAGTGATGCAAGAAAATCCTTCCCGTTGTATAGGTTCTCGTATTTCTTTCTACCAACAATAAATTCAATTAATACAAATGCAAACATAAAAGGTGCTGCAATCCATATTACGGTTGTAAAATCGAGTTGATTAATATCGTGTAAAGTCAGAATTTCCTTCTCCATGAAATAATTTTAATGTTTGCAAAAGTAAGCCTTAAATATGAACCTATAAAGAAAAACGACAACTATGCATGCATAACATACCTTCTACGTTCACTTTCATAAAATGTATTAAAAAGCACTTAAATAAAGGGACTTATTAAAGCATTGATTCATTATTATCCTCATTTTTGTTTCATATGAATTTAAAATTTCAGCTTGGTAAAACTATTTCTCTCGGCGAAAAACGATTTTCAAAAGAAGAGATTATTAGCTACGCTAAACAAATGGATCCTCTACCCTTTCACCTTGATGAAACAGCAGCAAAGGCAAGTAGATTTGGTGGCTTAGTTTGTAGTGGTGCTCAACCCTTTTATTTCTTTTATGTAAACAAATGGTTGCCAAAATATGCGAACACCATTGAGGCCGGTATGGGAATTGATCAATGGAAACTTATTGCCCCTGTTTATGTAAACCATAAAATTGAATGCCGATACACTTTAAACTCAAGCAAAAAAACCAAGAGCAATAGAAATATCATTAACCAATGGAAATTTGAATTTTTTGATCATGAAAAATCACCCAAATTGGTTCAATCTTTGTTGCTAACTATTCTTCATTCAAATTCAGATAGTCATGAATAAAATTCTCACAATAGCTTTCTTTTTGGTTCTTTCTCACACTATTTCAGCACAAGAAGAAACTGGAAATTCCCAACAAATTGAGTGGTTAAGTTTTACCGAGGCCGTTGAAGCCAATAAAACAGAACCAAAAAAGTTTTTAATAGACGTATATACCTCATGGTGTGGCTGGTGTAAAAAAATGGATAACACCACATTTAAAGACCCTGAAGTAGTTGCTTATGTTAAAGAGCATTATCATGCGGTTAAACTCAATGCAGAGAGAAAGGATACCGTTTATTTAAATGAGCAAATATTTGTAAATGAAAAACCGAATGGAAGAAGACATCCTCATCAATTAGCAATCTCATTAATGCAAGGAAAAATGTCTTACCCAACTATTGTCTATTTGGATGAATCTGGAAATATGCTTCAACCAATACCGGGTTTTCAATCCAAAGAAAACATACTACCGATTTTGTACTTCTTTGGTGAAAATGCATATCGAAATGGAAGTTGGGAAGACTTCCAAAAAGAATTTACCAAACGAGCAAATTAAAGTAAAACAAAACGTTAAGCGTATTTTATATTTTTATTGAGAATCAAATATTTAAGGATTTAATTACTTACTT
>CAJXFJ010000248.1 GCA_913052515.1 uncultured Flavobacteriales bacterium
CACCACCTTTATTGCAAGTATTTTCAATTGAAACCAATTGCGTGGGAGGGAAGTGAATATCGTCAGGGTTTATAGCTGCTTTTAGCTGTTCAAGTGTAAACCGACCACGATTGCCTTCTAATAATTTAACCGATAAGCCAGCATTGAATCCAATGCCTCCACCTTCGTATCGATAAATATGCGCCAAGCTATCGCAAATCACTTCACCCGGAGCATGTGTATGTACTTTTATCGCAATCTGATTCGTCATGGTGCCAGAAGGGCAAAACAAGGCTGCTTCATGTCCAAACAATTGAGCCACTTTTTTCTCTAGCTCCAAAACTGTAGGGTCATCTCCCAAAACATCATCTCCAACTTTTGCTGAAAACATGGCTTCCAACATGGCCTGAGTAGGTTTTGTAACCGTATCGCTTCTTAAGTCAACAATCATTTTTAGGGGTTTTTGTACTTTAGCCGCAAAATTAAAAAGTGGCTTTCGGTAAAAGTAAGATTCCCTTTCAAACTCTCATCACCTTTTTACTTCTAGTTTCTGCTCTTGCAGTAAGTGCTCAAGAAGAAGAAAATATTGATAAATATGGCAGAAATTTAGAGGAGTTAACCATTCGTAAAAGAGGTCCCAATCTTGATCACTACAGTCATATATTTCTTGGATATGGGTATATCATTGGACCATCAGAAAAAGATAGTGCCGATGTAAGAGGTTATAAGTCCTCTACCTTCATGCTGGGTTATTTATTTAAATGGAGACTCGCTAAGTTTTCAGAAATTGGTTTCTCAGCCACTTACCACTATTCTTCTTTTCACTTGAAGCAAGATAGCATGAAAGCAGTTCCTACCAAGCAACTTCACCGGAAGGAAAAAATTGTTTTTAATAACATTCAATTGGCACCTTTTCATCGAATTAAGCTAACGAACAAACACCATTCAAATGGAACGTTTATCGATATGGGAGGTTACTTTGGCTATCATTATCGTACAAAACACCAAACCCGAGAAAATAATTTGAATACCGGAGCCCGAAGAACCCGAACTGTAAATTTGGGCTTAAAATATGTGGATGATTTTTCTTACGGATTATTGGCACGCATCGGTTTTAATCGAATTATGCTTTACGCAAGATATCGAATTTCAAACCACTTTACACCCAGTAGCGATTTACCAGAATTGCCCAGATTTGAAGCCGGTTTAAAATTGGGAATTCACCAATAATTACATCATGCCGGGAAGCATGCCTTTGGCTACATTTTTCATTTCTGCTTCATAAACTTTTTCAGCATTTTCGAGCGCTCTATTTATAGCCAATAAGGTCAAATCTTCAATTTGTTCTTTATCGATTTCTTGCATTAGTTCTTCACTAAGTTCTACCGAAGTGACTTTACGGTTACCATTACAGACTACTTTAACTAATCCTCCTTCTGCCTCTCCGCTTACCGAAATTGTTTCTAATCTTGCCTTTACTTTCTCTGATTCTTGCTGCATTTCTTGCAACTTACCCATCATATTTCCAAACATAGTCTTACAATTTTTTGCAAAAGTAATAAAGTAAAAGAGTGCATTCATGCTTCAAACTACCAAGAAGAGGTGAAAAATTGCAACAGATAAATTACCTTTGGGCAACTACAAAAAATGGATACTATGAAATTAATGGAAGGTAAAGTTGCTCTTGTTACTGGAGCAACCAGAGGAATTGGAAAAGGAGTGGCTTTAAAGCTTGCTGAACACGGAGCAAATGTGGCTTTTACCTATCGTTCTTCAGCAGAAAAAGCTAAAGCAGTGGAAGAAGAGTTACAAGCTTTGGGAGTAAAAGCAAAGGGTTATCAATCAGATGCAGCTGATTTTCAGCAAACGCAAGAATTGGTTGAAGAAGTAGTGAAAGAATTTGAACGAATAGATGCGGTAATAAACAATGCAGGAATTACCAAAGACGGTTTGCTAATGCGAATGAGCGAAGAGAATTGGGATGATGTAATGGATACTAATTTAAAGTCTGTTTTTAATGTTACCAAAGCAGTACAACGTACCCTTTTAAAGCAGCGTTCAGGTAGTATTATCAACATGAGTTCTATTGTTGGAGTAAAAGGAAATGCAGGTCAATCTAACTATGCAGCTTCTAAAGCCGGAATTATAGGATTTACAAAGTCCATTGCACAAGAATTGGGAAGTCGTAATATTCGATGTAATGCCATTGCTCCGGGTTTTATTGCCACAGAAATGACTGGTGAATTGGGAGAAGATGCCATGGAAGCATGGTTAAAAAGTATTCCTCTAAACAGACCCGGAACCACGGAAGATGTAGCCAATGCTGTGCTTTATTTAGCTTCAGATCTTTCTACTTATGTGTCAGGGCAAACACTTAGTGTTTGTGGTGCTATGTTAACCTAATTCAATAGACTTAGTAATTTGAATTTAGTCAGCCAATATCCTTGGTGGATGTTTATAGGATGCCTTTTATTAGGGGTGTTGTATGCATTTGCTTTGTATTATAGAAATCAGAAACTCAATGAATTTAGCCTTGGCTTAAAGCGAACATTGTTTCTTATTCGAGCAGTTTTAGCAAGTGCTTTAGCGCTATTGCTTATGGCTCCATTACTCAAATACCAAAGCAAGCGAGTTGAGAAACCAATAATTGTTATTGCACAAGATAATTCGGAATCAATTCTTTTAACCAAAGACAGTTTAGCTTATAAAACAGAATTCAATCGAGAGCTTAATGAATTAAAATCTGAGCTAGCTCGAGATTATGATGTAGATCATTATCTTTTTGATGAAGAATTTCAAAGAGTGGATTCAAATGCCAATTACCTTGGAAAAATTACTGCCTTTGATCAATTGTTTGAAAATCTAGAAGAACGCTATGTTAACCGAAATGTTGGAGCTGTTATTTTAGCTTCAGATGGTATTTATAATCAAGGAATGAATCCTTTGTATTTGAGTGATTTGAATCAAGCACCTATATACACCATTGCCCTTGGAGATACCACTGCTTATAAGGATATTCGGATTAATGAAATCAGAAATAATGACATTGCGTACTTAGGAAATTTCTTTCCCGTAGAAATGGAATTGTTAGCCGAGGAGTTGGTCGGAGAAGAAGTAAAGTTGCGTTTAGAGCGAAAAGGAAAAACAATTTGGACTGCTCAAAAAAGAATTGATGAAAAGAATCAAATTATTGAATTCTCTACCAAAGTTGAAGCGAAACATTTAGGAGTTCAGCAATATGATTTAATCATTGAACCCATTGATGAAGAACGAAATACGTTGAATAATCAACTATCTTTTTACATTGATGTATTAGATGGTCGTCAAAAGGTGTTGCTTTTGGCGCAATCACCGCACCCGGATTTGGCAGCTATTCAAGCAGCTATTAAAAACAACAAGAATTATGAAGTAGAAACTGTCTTGTTGAAGGATTGGAAGGATAAAATTGATCCTTATGACTTAGTTATTTTACACCAAGTTCCAGCTTTAAGAAACCAAGCGAGTGGGCTTTTGCAAGCTATAGCCGAAGCTAATATTTCAACTTGGTACATTTTAGCTTCACAAAGTGATTTTAATGTTTACAATGAACAATTTGGAGCAATAAGCTCTTCTGCGATTCAATCAAATACAAATGAAATTTTGCCAGTGTTTAATTCGGCTTTTCCGTTGTTTACCTTTTCTGAAGAGCAACTAAATACCATAAAAGAATATCCACCATTGACTGCTCCTTTTGCAAAGTATCGTTTGAGTGATCAGTCCTATTCATTCTTTAATCAAAAAATTGGCAGTGTAGCAACACAGAGTCCACTACTTGCATTTAGAGACAATGGAAGTCGTAAAACAGCCACTTTAGTTGGAGAAGGGCTTTGGAAATGGAGAATCTTGAACTATGCGGAGAAAGGAAACCATCAACATTTTGATGAATTGATTTCGAAGATTGTTCAATTTCTAGCCTTAAAGGCTGATAAGAGTTTGTTTCGTTTAAATCATAAAAAGCAGTTTTTAGAAAATGAAGTAATCAAATTTGAGGCTGAAGTGTATAAT
>CAJXFJ010000249.1 GCA_913052515.1 uncultured Flavobacteriales bacterium
CATCAACATTCAAGTTGAAGAATACAAACGTCCTTCATTTCAAATTGAGATGAATGTTATTGATGAGCAATATGCCTTAAATCAAGCAATTCCCATATCTGGCACTATCAAAAACTATTCAGGTTTTCATTTGGGCAATACACCCTTGAAATATCGTATTATTCGAAAAGCAACTTTCCCTTATTGGCCCATTTATCGTAGTTATTTCCCCTCTATTCCGGAACAAGAAATTGCACAAGGCGCTTTACTTACCGATGAAAAGGGGGAGTTCCATTTTGAATTTATTGCACGAAATGACGAAAAAGTAAAACCTGAATGGCAAAGTGTTTTTCATTACACTATCTACATTGAAGCCACTGCTGAAAATGGGGAAAGTCAGCAAATATCTGAAGTCATTAAGATTAGTAATCAAAGCCTATTCTTGAGCACAGATCTTTCGGATTGGGTAACGTTAAATGAACTTCAAAAGCTTGTTATTGCAGCCAAAAACATCAATGGCAAAGTTCAAAAAGCTGAAGCTCAAATAAAACTTTTGGCATTAAAAACCCCTGATGCAACAACCAAAGAGAGACTTTGGCCAGCGATTGATTATCAGTTAATTTCTGACAAAGCCTATCAAAAAAAGCATTCTACATATGGCAAATCAGCTCAAAACGGCTTAGAAGACTTAGAAGTTAAAAATCTAATCATCGAATCTAGGGTAAAGTGTAACCAAGCTATAAAGTTGGTGAATGAGCTTAAAGCTGGAGCTTATGAACTACGAGTAGAATCGAAGGACAAAAGCGGTCGATTAATCCAGTATAAAAAACGATTTGTAGTATATCATAAAAACAGTAATCAAGCAGCTTTTCCAACGCTATTTAAACTGATTGAAAACAAGACAAAAGTTGAAGTTGGTGAGAATGCAGCTGTAACTCTTGTATCCTCTTTAAAAGAATTGGACGTTTTATGTGAGGTTGAGCTAGATGGAATAGTTATCCATAAAGAGTACCTCAAATTGAAAAACAGCCAACTGAATTTTACTTTCCCCATTAAAGAGCAACATCGAGGAAATATAACTTTCCATTTTAGTGCAGTTGCTATGAATAGATGGCTAAATACAAAACAAACTATTGAGGTGCCTTTTAGCAACAAAGCATTACAGCTAAAACTGAAAACTTTTAGAACCATTTTAGAGCCTGGAACTCAAGAAAAATGGAGTATGCAAGTTAAATCTCAAGATGAGAAAGCTTTTGATGTAGAAGTTCTAGCTTCCATGTATGACCAATCGCTTGATGAATTCATATCCCAAAACTGGAACTTCTACCCTTATCAAAATAATTATTCCAAAATAAATTGGCAAAGCCAGGATTTCAGTAAAACCCATTCGAGAAGATTTCAATATACCTATTCACATACCCCTCTTCCAATAAAACAAACTCCAGCTTTAAATTGGTTTGATTTCAGCTTACATAGAAGTATGTATCGAAGTATGCCAGTAATGATGGCTGCAGAATCAAACAGTATGGATGATGTTATGATTGAGGAAGTAACACATTCCATTTCAAAAATGAAGAATGACATTATTGAAGAAGGGACTAAAAAACAAAGCATTGCCTTTAGAGAGAACTTTAATGAAACGGCTTTCTTCTATCCCAATTTAAAAACCAATGAGCTTGGTGAGATTGAATTTGAGTTTAAAGTTCCTGATGCATTGACCCAATGGAAATTTAGAGTATTTGCACACACCAAAGATTTAAAAATTGGATTCTTTGACACTTCAGTTGTTACTCAAAAGCAATTGATGATTCAAGTAAATAGTCCACGTTATTTCATTGAGAAGGATCAAATAATATTTAAATCTAGCATTCAAAACTTAGCCGAAAACCCAATTGAAGCCAAGGTATCCATTCGTTTTTTCAATGCAGAAGATAATCGACCTATTGATATTATTCAGCGTCAACATTCAGATGAATCTGTTTTTATTGAGGCTAAGCAATCAAAACGTCTAGAATGGAAATTAAACATTCCAGAAAATATCAAGGCAATCCGCTATCAAATAGCTGCTGAATCTACAACTCATTCGGATGGAGAAACTAAAGTTATTTCTGTTATCAGTAATAAAACTTTGGTGACCGAAACTACTCCCATAACTTTAAGAAAAGCCGGAAATCATGAAATAGACCTAAAGAGCCTCTTGAATTTTGATTCAAAGACTCAGGAACCTTATCAGTTAACCATAGAATTTAGTGCAAATCCTGAATGGTATGTCGTTCAAGCTTTACCTTCTTTAAATGAGCCAGATTCAAAGAAAGCAGAAGAGGTATTTTATCAATTTTTTGCTCAAAGTATCGCTTCTAACATACTAAAAAACAACCCTATCATTGAACAGATATTTAAGCAATGGCAGATAAATTCTCCAAGTACACTGCAAAGTGAACTGGAAAAAAATCAAGCGCTTAAAGATATTCTATTGGAAGAAACACCTTGGTTGAGAAGTGCCCAAAGTGAAGCAGAACAAAAACAACGCATTGCTTTACTTTTTGACATGAACAATATGTCAAATCAACAAGAAGAGAGCATCCAACAGTTAAGCAAACTTCAACTTAGCAATGGCGGTTGGTCATGGCTTGAAGGCATGCCTGATAATCGATATATAACGGCAAGTATTGTAAGTGGTTTTGGTGAGTTACTAAAAATGAAAATCATTGATGTATCAAAACCTGAAATAAAAATAATGCTAGACAAAGCCATTGAATACCTTGATCGGGAAATCGAAGACGACTATTTGAAGTTGATTGAAAACAAATCTGACTTAGCCAATAATAATCTTGGTTCTTCTCAAATTCAATACTTGTATTTAAAGAGTTTGTTTAATGATTATCAAGAAACTAAAAAGAGTAAGGCATTTAGTTATTACTTAAAGCAAGCCGAATTTTACTGGCAAGACCGTCCGTTGATGCTTCAAGCTATGCAAGCCATGGCTTTAAATAAATTAAGCCAAACTAGCAGCACCGCTAATCTTATTATTTCAAGTATAAAAGAACATGCAATTATAGAAGAAAAGAAAGGGATGTATTGGAAAGCCAATTCAGGAGGGTATCGATGGAACGAATCTGCTATTGAAACTCAAGCTCTTCTAATTGATGCTTTCGCAGAAGTTGGTGAAAATAAAGAGTTGATTGAAGAGATGAAACTCTGGCTGCTTCATCAAAAAAGAATACAGCATTGGGGCACAAATAAATCTACCGCAAAAGCCTGCTATGCTTTGCTTTTGCAAGGTAACAATGTTATAGATGAGCAAGAAAGTGCCCTTATAAAAGTCGGTTCAGAAAAGCTAAACACAACTGATGGATTAGCAGCCCTTGGTTATGTGAAGAAAAGTTGGGAAAGTTCTCAAGTTAAAGATCAACTAATGAATGTGGAGATTCAAAAATCCACCAATAAACTTTCTTGGGGAGGTGTCTATTGGCAATATTTTGAAGAATTGGATCAAGTACATGGAAATAGCATCGATGAATTAGCCATTCAAAAAACCGTATATAAGGAAGTACTAAGTAAGTCTGGAACTCGCTTAGAGCCTCTTGAAAATGTAGATTTAAAAATTGGTGATAAAGTAGTGGTTAGGCTAAGAATTGAAAGTAAAGGAAATTTTGAATTTGTACATCTTAGAGATCAAAGGGCATCCTGTATGGAACCATCTGACGTAATTTCAAGTTACCGCTATCAAGACGGTTTAAGTTATTATCAAAATACCAAAGATGCATCTAGCCATTTTTATTTTGAATACTTACCAAAAGGAGTGTATGTATTTGAATATAGTATGCGTGTCAGCCAAGCAGGTAGCTTCAGTTCTGGAGTAAGTCAAATTCAATCTTATTATGCACCTGAATTTAGTTCTACTTCAAAAGGTATAAGAATAAATGTGATGGATTAAACAGTTCACGCTCAAATGGTATATTTGTTTAAACCAATGCAATCAACTATGAAACATTTAAAATACAGCATTTTAACCTTAACAAGTTTCTTGCTTTTTGCTT
>CAJXFJ010000250.1 GCA_913052515.1 uncultured Flavobacteriales bacterium
ACAATTCCACAAATGCTTTTCGCTCTAAGTCAAGAAGATAACTTTCGGATACTTCTGTGATTTCCGATAAATCTCCGCCGGCTAAAACATAGCCTAACTTTTCAGAGATTAACTGATCGTGCTCAGAAATATAATTCCCCGCTTGCATTGAATTGGCTCCAACATATACAAGGCCAAGAGCTTCATTTCCCAGTACTTTAATATCTTTTCGCTCAACAGGTTTTGTGTAACCAGCTTCGGCCATTTGCATTGCCGCTTGTTTTGCTCTTGTCAGCTGTAATTCTCTGCTAACAATTACTTCGTCTTTTTTCGCATCTAAATAACCCAATTCGAAAGCTTCATGTGCTGAGGTAGCCACCTTCGCTTGACCAATGGTCAAAAAGCGTTCTCTAAAGGCATTGGTTCTAATGTCTCCCTCTTTTAGTTCATCTGATAGTCGAAGTGCAAATTCTTTGCTTCCACCACCTCCGGGAATTACACCAACTCCAAATTCCACTAAGCCCATGTAAGTTTCAGCATGAGCCACTACTTTATCGGCATGCATAGAAAGTTCACAGCCGCCACCTAAAGCCATTTGATGAGTTGCAACCACTACCGGAATAGAGGAGTAGCGTACTCGCATCATGGTTTTTTGGAATTGTTTAATGGCAAAAGAAAGCTCGTCGTATTCTTGTTCTACAGCCATCATGAAAATCATACCGACATTCGCTCCGGCTGAAAAGTTTTGACCAGTATTGTAAATGGTTAATCCTTCATATTCTGCTTCTGCTAAATCAATGGCTTTGTTTATTCCTTGAATAATTTCAGAACCAATGGTATTCATTTTAGTATGGAACTCCAAGTTTAAAATACCATCACCTAAATCAACTAGCGTACAGCCTTTGTTTTTCCAAACTACATTGTCGTCTCTTAGATTGTCTAGAACGACTAAACCTTCCGTTCCAGGAATTGCTTTGTAGCTTTTAGAAGAAATGTCGTAATACTTTTTCTGACCGTCTTCTACTTTATAGAAGCTTTCAAATCCGGCATCCAGCATTTCTTGAATCCAATCGGCAACTTCATGTCCTGCCGATTTCATTTTTTCTAATGTATCTTTTATACCAAGTGCATCCCAGCTTTCAAACGGACCTAATTGCCATCCAAAGCCAGCTCTCATGCCGTCGTCGATGCGATAAAGTTCATCTGAAATTTCAGGAATACGATGCGTTACGTATTGGAAAAGAGCATAAAAAGTTTTACGGTAAAAATCTCCAGCTTCTCCATCGCTATTTACCATTAGTTGATAACGTTCTTTCAGGTCGTCAATCTTTTTTGCTTCACCAATCACATCATAACGTACTTTGTCCTTTTCGGTGTATTCTAAAGTTTCTAGATTTAAGGATAAGATTTGGCTATTGCCTTTTTCATCTTTCACTTTTTTATAAAAACCTTGTCCGCTTTTTGAACCTAGCCAATCGTTATCAACCATTTTTTGAATAAATTCAGGAATGGCAAAGGTTTCTTTAGCTTCATCATTAGGGCAATTATCGTGAACACCTTTAGCAACATGTACTAAAGTGTCAAGGCCAACTACATCACACGTTCTAAAAGTTGCTGATTTTGGTCTACCTAATACTGGGCCTGTTAAGCTATCTACAGCTTCTACAGAAAGCCCCATTTCTTTTACCGTATGAAAGAGCGACATGATTGAAAATACTCCAATCCGATTAGCTATAAAAGCTGGAGTGTCTTTGCAAAGCACGGTTTTCTTTCCCAAGAATTTTCGGCCATAGTCTAAGAGAAAATCAACCAACGAAGGCTCCGTTTTACTACTTGGAATAATTTCAAGTAACTCTAAATATCGCGGAGGATTAAAAAAGTGTGTACCCAAAAAATGTTTCTGAAAATCTTCTGAACGGTCTTCCAACATTAGTTCAATTGGAATTCCTGAGGTATTTGAAGAAATAATACTTCCAGTTTTTCGGTATTTTTCAACTTGTTCGAAAACGCTCTTTTTAATGTCTAAGCGTTCTACAACTACTTCCATTACCCAATCTACATCACTTATTTTTTCTAAATCATCATCAAAGTTTCCAGTTGCTATAAGCTTGCTAAACTTCTTACTGTAGAGTGGAGAAGGGTTTGATTTTATTGCATTTTGTAAAGCTTCGTTAACGATTCGGTTTCTGACTGCTTTATCTTCTAGATTTAGACCTTTAGCTTTTTCCTTGTCGTTTAGTTCTCTTGGAACGATATCAAGCAATAAAACTTCTACGCCTATATTGGCAAAGTGACAGGCAATTCTAGAGCCCATAACACCTGAACCAAGTATGGCAACTTTATTTATTCTTTTTTTGCTCATGCTTTTATGTTTTTGTTTCGGTAATCTTCAGTTAAATTGAAAACGTTTTGCATTACTTCATAGAAACAATCTAATTTATCTTGCTCTATATTTAAAAGGATATGCTCGTTAAATTGTTTAACTACTTTTTTGGCAACCTTCTTTTTTTCTCTTCCTTTCTCAGTTAAGCAAATGTTTACTTGCCTTCCATCTAATTTGTCCTTTTTTCGACAAATTAATCCTTCGTTTTCCATGTTTTTTAGCATTCTACTAAGACTCGTTTTCTGCATGCCCATTAGAGGAGCAATCTTAGTAGCTGCCGTTCCATTTTTGTCATCTATATTCAATAAGACAAAGCCTGTAGCTTGCGTTAATTCATGCTTCGCAGCTAGTTGGTTGTAAAGATTAGCAATGGCGTGCCAAGCTAATTTTATATGGTAATCTATCGTCTCTTGAGGTCTCATTTGTTATGCTTGCACAACAAATATATTAAAATTCCTTAAAAGTTATGCATGCATAATAAAATTTGTATCTTTGTACGCAACAAGAGGTAGTAGACTTGTTAATTGGTTAGTAATTGAAGCAAAAAGGTGAACCACTCGGTTCGCCTTTTTGTGATTTATGAAGGCAACGATTTAAAAAACTTGACGTCTCTAAAACAGTTAGTAATTAAATTCTTTACGAGTTAATATAATTAGTTAGAAAAAAAGAGGAGCAAACGCTCCTCTTTTTTTATCCTCTATAACAATGTTCTATTTCTTCTTTAAACTTTTCCATGATTACCCTTCGCTTTACTTTCATGGTTGGAGTCATTTCATCCGTTTCTATTGTCCATGGAAATGGAGATAGAATAATTTTTTTCACCTTTTCGTATTGGGCGAAGCTCTGGTTGTAGTGTTCAACTTCTTTCATCAGACGATCATGAATTCTTGGGTTTTTCGCCATTTCTGAGTCTGTAGTGTAGTCAATTCCCTTTCTCTTGCACCATTCTACTAAAAATTCGAATGCAGGCTGAATGATTGCTGCTGGATGTTTTTCACCTTCACCAATCACCATAACTTGCTCAATGAAAGAAGACTCTTTCATTTTGTTTTCGATGATTTGAGGAGCAATGTATTTTCCACCAGATGTTTTAAAAGTCTCTTTTTTTCGACCTGTAATTTTCAAATACTCACCTTCTACCATTTCTCCAATATCACCAGTCTTGAACCATCCATCGGCAGTGAAAACTTCTTTAGTGGCTTCGTCACGCTTATAGTAACCCATCATTACATTGGGGCCTTTTACTTCAATTTCACCATCTGAGGCAATGCGAACATCAACATCTTTCAGTGGTCTTCCAACCGTGCCAATTCTTACCCCATCATTATCTTCTTCATTAACTGCTATTACAGGAGAGGTTTCAGTTAATCCATAGCCTTCCATTACTGGAATTTGAGCTGCAAGAAAAACTCTGGCTAATCTAGGTTGTAGTGCGGCTGCCCCAGATGCGATTGCTTTTGCGTTTCCTCCGAGGGCTTCTCTCCATTTGCTAAAAATGATTTTGTTAGCCAATTTTAACTGAAATTCATACCAAGCACCATTCTTACCGTGTAATTCGTATTTCTGACCTAAGCCAAGTGCCCAGAAAAACAAGCCTCTTTTAATACCAGTCAACTCTTGACCTTTGGCAACGATTTTGTCGTAAACTTTTT
>CAJXFJ010000251.1 GCA_913052515.1 uncultured Flavobacteriales bacterium
AGAGGCTTGATGCAATAACGCTTTTAATAAGTTTGCACAAAATGAAGAATACCATGAAAAAAAGAAATTTAATTTGGCTATTTGCAGCCTTATTTTTAATGGCTTGCGCAGGAAATGAAAACAAAAGTGAGCAAGAGGTTAGCACAGACTTGATAAATAATCCCATTTCAGCTTCTGAAGAAAGTGAAGTCGATCTAGAAAATTTACCTGAGTTTGAATTTGAAGAAGAAGTACTTGAATTTGGAGAAATCGTTCAGGGAGAGCAAGTGAAAAGAACATTTAAGTTTAAAAATGTTGGGAAATCAAACTTGATTATTTCTGATGCAAAAGGAAGTTGTGGTTGTACCGTTCCTGTATGGCCAAAGAAACCTATTCAGCCAGGTGAAGAAGGAAGTATTGAGGTAGTTTTTAATAGTAATGGAAAACAAGGTAGACAAAGTAAAACCGTAACATTGGTGGCCAATACAGTGCCTAATACCAAAGTGTTAGCCATTAAAGGCGATGTGTTAGTTCCAGAAAAAAAAGGAGGAAATTAGAATGTTAAATGTAATATTAATGGCACCTGCAGAAGGTGGAGGTGGAATCATGGATTTTTTACCCTTAATTTTAATTGTAATCGTTTTTTACTTTTTCATGATTAGACCTCAATTGAAAAAGCAAAAAGATCAGAAGAAATTTAGAGAGGCTTTAGCTAAGGGAGATAAAGTGGTAACCATTGGTGGACTGCATGGAAAAATTGCTGAAGTGAAAGATAATGTGGTTATAGTTGAAGTGGCTAACAATGTACAATTGAAAATTGAGAAAAGTGCAATATCTTCAGACTTTTCACCAAATGAACAAATTCAAAGAAACGCGAAATAAATCTTATTTTCACCTAAAATCACTTTAGTGAAAGAAGAGTTTAAAGAGTTTTATAATAGTTTAAAAGAAGGAAGACTTAGGTTTAGTCAAAAGGCCTATATCTTCCTTTTTTGCATTTTGCTATCAACCTTTTTTTGGTTTTTGTCTTCTTTGTCAAAATCCTACACCACCCAACTGGAAATACCTGTTAAGTATGTTTCATTTGATGAAAAATTTGTTTTAGATCAGGAGCCTCCAAAAGCGTTAACCATCAAAGTAAAAAGTAATGGTTTTGAGCTTTTAGGTGAACAAATGACTTTGAGAAAAGAAGCACTTCAAATTGATTTAAGCCAAGCTAGACAAAAAAGAAAGAATCATTTTTTTCTTTTAACCAATCAATTTAGACCTCAAATTCGAGAACTATTAGACCCAGATATTGAATTGTTAACCATTCAGCCTGATAGTATTCAATTGAATACCCAAAAGCGAATCGCTAAAAAAATAGCCGTTAAACTTCAATCGAATTACAGTATTAAAAGTGGCTATGCGCTTCGTGGAGAACCAATATTAAAACCAGAGAGCATCTTAGTAAGTGGGCCCGCCGATTATCTTGCTACTTTTAATGAGGTGAAAACGATAGAGGTGAATGAGAAAAACATTTCAGATAGTTTGCATCTTAGGGTAGCACTTCAAGGGGAAGATGGGGTAAAAGGTTTGCAATATGAACAAAGCGAAGTTGAGCTTATTATACCCATTGAAAAATTTACAGAGAAGTCACTTCGCTTGCCAATTCAAATAGACAGCACTACTTTGTCGGCTAATCTGATTACCTTTCCCAATGAAGTTGAAGCAATCGTTTTGGTACCCTTAAGTAAATACAAACAGCTTGATGCTAATATGATTCAAGCAAAAGTGATATATAACCAAGAAAGTAAGAAAAACAAAAAGTTAGATGTGCAGTTAGAGAATGTACCAAACTATGCTAAATTGGTTAGAATTAGTCCTGAGCGAGTGGAATACATAATTAAAGAGTGATGTTAAAAATTGGTGTAACAGGAGGTATGGGTAGTGGAAAGTCTACCGTTTGTAATTTGTTTAGAAACTTAGGCGTGCCCATTTTTAGTTCAGATTTAAAAGCTAGAGGTCTTTTAAACACCAATACCGATATCAAGAAAAAAATGAAATCTCATTTCGGAAAAGATATTTACTTGTCTAATGGCGAAATTGATCGACCGAGATTGGCCTCTATAATCTTTAGTGACCCAAATGAAATGGAGTTTGTCACTCATGTTGTACATCCAGAAGTAAAACTGCTTTTTAAAAAGTGGCATAAAGAATATGAATATACACCTTATGTGATCAAAGAGGCGGCTATTTTATTTGAAAGCGGTGCTTATCATGATATCGATAAAGTTATTACCGTTTTTGCGCCCAAAGAGCAACGGATTAATCGGGTAATAAAGAGAGACCAAAGCAGGAGGGAAGATATTTTAAAACGAATGCGCGCGCAGTTTTCCGATGAAGAAAGAAACAGTTTGGCCGATTTCATTATCATGAATGAAGATGGCAATGAAGATCAACTTTTGCCTCAAGTCATGGAATTGCACGACATTTTTCTAAATGAGACCAAAAAATGGTAAAGGTATTCTCTGTGGAGCAAATCCGGGCAGCAGATGCATATACCATTCAGCATGAACCGATCAATTCTTGGGCTTTGATGGAAAGAGCCGCTTCAAAATTATTTGACTGGATTCAGGCATATTCTAATCAAGAGCGAGAAATAGTTCTTTTTTGCGGTTCCGGAAATAATGGAGGAGATGGCTTAGCTTTAGCGAGAATGTTGCACGAAGCAGGTTTTAAGGTTCAAGTTTATATCTTGGAATTGGGCAAGCTTTCTAAAGATTGTAAACAAAACTTAGAAAAACTGCCACTTGCTTATGAAATTTTGGATGCAACGAATTTTGAATTTGAACTACCCACTCAAGCACTAATCATTGATGCTATTTTCGGTACAGGCTTAAATCGAAAAGTGAGTGGTTTTTCAGCTCAAGTTATTCAATCCATTAATCAAACGAATGCAGAAGTAATAGCTGTAGATATGCCTTCTGGTTTGTTTGCTGAGAATAATGAAGAAAATGATAGCCGAAGTATCATTCAAGCAAAGTATACCCTGAGTTTTCAGTTTCCGAAACTAGCCTTTTTGTTACCTGAAAACAGTGCCTTTGTTGGAAGTTGGCAATTATTAGATATTGGTCTTCATCCAACTTACATTCAAGAAACGGAAAGCAATCACTTCTACATCACTCAAGTGGATGCAGTGAGTATGCTCAAGCATCGAAATCGTTTTTCCCATAAAGGAACTTTTGGTCATGCAGTAATATTAGCTGGTAGCAAAGGAAAGGTAGGAGCGGCCCTTTTAGCTTCAAAGGCTTGCCTCAGAAGTGGAGTAGGTTTATTAAGTATACAAAGTCCTGCAATTGCTTACCCCATTTTACAAAGTCAAGTGCCAGAGGCTATGGTGTTAGCAGATAACCACGAAGACTATATCGCAGAATTGAAGCCTGAGATTTTCAAGCATACAATTGCCATTGGTCCGGGAATTGGAATGGATGAACAAACTCAATTGCTTTTAAAACGGATTATTCAAGAAACAAATCAACCGCTAGTGCTTGATGCGGATGCTTTAAACATTTTGGCTGAGAATAGAACCTGGCTTTCTTTTTTACCTCAAGGAACTATAATAACACCCCATCCGGGTGAATTTAAACGATTGGTTGGAGATTGGCAATCTGATTTTGAAAGACTTCAAAAGCAAGTAGATTTTGCCCAAAAGTTTGGAATTTATGTGGTTTTAAAGGGACGGCATTCTTCCATAGCTTGCCCTAATGGAGAGGTTTATTTCAATTCAACTGGTAACCCAGGTATGGCAACTGGTGGCAGTGGCGATGCCTTAACGGGAATTATAGTTTCGTTTTTAGCTCAAAATTATGCACCCAAAGAGGCAACTATTTTAGGTGTTTATGTCCATGGTTTAGCAGGAGATATTGCTGCTGAGAAATGGGGTGAAATAAGTATGTTGCCCTCAGATTTAATTGAATCACTAGCTGATGCATTTAAGCACTTAAATGCTTAAAGCTCTAATTCGCCAATTCCTTGTCTGATAAT
>CAJXFJ010000252.1 GCA_913052515.1 uncultured Flavobacteriales bacterium
CACCGTTACTTTCATGAATCCATTTAAAATGTCTTCTGGTGTCATGGTGCTTCCTAAGCCACATTCTACTTGATAAGCATCCGCAGGAGAAGCGCCTTGCAAGCCACCTTGTTTCCAAACACTATTTAAGAAACTACTGATCATGGCTTTTACTGCCTTCCATGTATTTACATCATTTGGTTGGAAAACATAAGGGTGACAAGCCAATTTACATGACTGTTCTAAGAAAATCATGGTTCTTCGAACAGGTAAATACCGCCAATCAAGGCTATTTCCATCTAAGGTCCTTGCTCCCCAAATCAAAATACCTAAGCCATTAAAAAAGCGAATGGCATTGATTGATTTACCTGAAATGGCATCGACATTTAAATCAGCTTGTTGCTCACTGGTTAGTTTAATCGGTAAATCTACCGCACCTACAATACTTGTGTTTGCAGGGGCTTGCCATACACCAATTTCATTATCAGTGGTCGTAATCACTCCTGCCATACCTCCACTTGGTGGCTGAATGTTTGCATCCTTCAAAATGTGCTTCATGATTGAACCATACACTTTGCTGCTGTTAATTAAAGCATTGTTTGCTTGCTCAGGAGCCAATTCCCCTTTTCCAATTTTATCAAATATGGAAGCTATGGTTTTACTTGGATTATCTTTTGGATTGATTAAAGGCTCCAATTGCTTAACGTCACCGCCAAAAAGGTTGGTGTAATTAATATCTGTGCTTTGCATCACAGTAGTTCCAATAAATGGATAATAAGCGGTTCCATAACTCAATCCATTAGCACCAGTATTATCTCTAAAAGTTTCAATGTCGTTGGTGTATGTAATTGGATCTGGATTACGACCTCCTATAATGTCAAAAATGCTAATTGTGGATTGCATTTCTGTATTCTGCAAAAGCATTTCTTGCATAAGTGTCGCATTGTTGTCTACCGACATTAATGTCGCCTCAGGACAGATATACATCGTTGGTTCTTCTTCCTTTTTAAGAGCAGCCAATCCTTTGGTTAAATCTGCCAATTGCACATTGGCATTCACAATTTGATCTCCAGGAGTCATTGGTTTTCCTGAAGCGGCTCCATAAGAACCAACGGAAACAATGTAAGCATCTCCTCCTCCATTCTCATAAAACATACGAATGCTATTGTAGAGGTAATAAATGGTGTTAGGATCTGGCACAACCGAATAAAACACACCACCAATGGTTAAGTAATCGCCTTTTTCAGGTTTTGCTTTTTGTTGAACCAAATAGTACTGTGGACTATATTGCTGAACGGCAGGAGCCGGTTTTGCTGGGTTTGGCTTGCAAAACATAGCTTGAAACTCACCGAATGATGTGATTTTTGTAGGCACAAACTCTAAGGATTTGCCTTCGTACTCGGCATGAGGTGTATAACCAATAAATGCAGGTACAGCAGTGGCAATAGGCACTACCGAATTGGGAAATGCACTGACTTCGTCGACATATACCCCAGGGGTTTTAATTGTTGATAGATTCATAATACTGTTTTCTAATAATTAGTTGAATTTATAAGTAGACATATATAGGTGAGTGCAATGTTTGCTCTCCATTTTTACTGTTTAAGCTTAAGTTGCAAGGCTGTGGTGTTGGCAAATCTTTTACTATGATTTTTGAATTCTTTTTGTCCATCAAATTGAAATTTGGATTTGCTTGCTGCTCCATTACAATTTGACTCGTGCTTGTAAAGCAGAGTGATTGCACTCCGTTTGGCAACAGTTGTAAACTTCCATCTGAAAAGTTTACTTTTTTATTGTCATCAATTACGGATAGTGTACTCGCTAAATCAGCTACTTCCTTCTTAACAAAGTGGTAAGTCCAATAACTTTCTTTGGCATTCAAACGAATTTGATAAGGCTTGCTTGAATTATTATTCTTTAAATCATCAAACTTGAGTTGAATCTTAATCTCTTGCTTTCCTAAAGTCTGACTATCTTCTTGAGGTTTTAAATTAAGAACACTTTCATTTTCTATAACTTCTTCAGAACTGAACTGCAATGAGTTGCCATTTGAAGGAAAAGCCGTATAACAAAAGAAATCAGCATTGGAAACTTTTACTAAAAACTCAAACGCTTGTATTCCATTTACTAATTCGAGATGGTCTAGTAAGTCAGACAATTGATCGGCCTTTAAAAATAGACTTATCAATGAATCTTTTTGACGAATTAAGAAACCATATCGCTTACAAAGCATTTGCGTTTCAGGAGTTTGTTCAATGGTTAAACCAGGCACCCTATTCCAAGAATAAAACTGATGAAGCAATTCAACTTCTGCTATTTTTTTGAAATTATTCATTGGAGGTTAACTTCATTTCTACCTGATTCACCTCAGGAATAAATGCTGTAAACTGATCGGATTGTATGCCGATTAAACGCATTTTATAAATGGCAGAGGGTTGATATTTTGACCCTATGGCATTCCACAAGCTATGCATATCATTAAAGGATAGATTTTCCATGTCAAACTCAAATCGATTGATGCTCTTTGGGATGAATGAAAAAGAATTGGAATTGAGGGTTGAATAGGTTTGAAAGAATAGCAAACCCACATTTAACATTTTCAATGCTTCTTGATAGGAATCGAAACAACTTGAAAGCATGATGTTTAAATTATATCGTTCCGCACTTTTTCCTTGCTCATAAAAACCACTAGAGCTATTGACTTGAGAACTAAATTGCTTGTTGGTTTCCTTTTCTATGTTGATTAAACTCAACACCAGCTTATTCTGATTTGCCTGAGGAATATTTCCTGAAGGATCTACAATCGAATTTGCAATCACCATTTCCTCACTTAACTCAAACGTTCTATTTAAGAATTGATTCAAGGCTTTTGTAGTATAAGTAAGAGCTTGTTCTAACATGAGTTTCTTCCTTTCTAACAAACATAGAACAGAAGCTAAATCACTCATTCAATAAGAAGTAGACCATTCATAGACTACTTTTTATCATTTCGTAGACAGAAATTTAAATTTGAAGTGTGTCGTATACATTTCGTATACATACAAAAAGAATTTACTCAGCTAGGCTGAAATAGGGCTTGTTTTAGAAGCAAATTGTTGAAAATACGTCCTTAAATCCTCCTCTTTCCTCAAACCTAACTTTCTCTTTAGTCGATACTTGTGCGTTCGAACACTTTCTTGATTAATATTTAAGAGATTTTTAATATCATGATTTGACATGTTCATTCTTAAATAACAGCAATACTTAATGTCTTTAGTCGTAAGCTGAGGATGTTTATGGCATAGGCGCTTAATAAAAGTAGGATTCACTTTCTCAAAATACACTTTAAAATCTTCCCAATAATGGCTGCTGATGGTGTATAAGGTTATGGACCTTGAAATGCCTTTTAATTTCTCTTTTATGTCAATTGGCTTCTCACAAATCGTTAATTCATCCAGCTTTTCTTTAATCTCTTTTAAGACTTTGTTTTTCTGATCCAACTCCATAACATAACGGCAAAGATTTTTCTCGGTTAATAAGGCCTCCCCTTTTAAACTCTGAACAGCTTTTTTCTCTTTGAGTTGCGACATTTCAAGGACTGAAGAAATGTTTTTACTTAGTCGATCAACCTCTGAAACATCATTAAAAGAAAAAGAAAAAACTGAGGAGTTGTTGTTTAGTGTTATTGTATTCAAGCTATCTTCCGCATCAGACAAGCAAACTATAGGATTGTTATTTACCGCTTGTATTTGAGGCAAAACATCCTTTGTGTAATGAAAACTCCGACAATTAACTACCGTCAATGAAATGTTCATGGAGTTAAATATTGAAGGCAATTCTTCTAATCGAGATGAGAGAATAAAATCTGCTTGAAGGTTGTTTTTTAAATGCTTGAGCATGGCTGAAAAGGGTCCATCGAAACCACTAAACACCAATATTTCACTTTTTTCCATCACCGTGATTTATTGATTGGAGCGACAAGATAGTGTTTTATTTCAATTCACCAAATGCCAATACGT
>CAJXFJ010000253.1 GCA_913052515.1 uncultured Flavobacteriales bacterium
TTGTCAATATTGTCTACATTTAGTTCGTAATTTGAATTATCACCTGTATAAATAATCATTGGAATCAAATGACTCTCTTCCAAATTACTAATCGAATTTTTAATTAGGCCTTCATTACTATTACTCGCAAGCGTATAAATTGCTGGAACTTCTTCTAATGGAGATTTCAAGTAGTATGCATCTTTTTCATCAATTTCAGATGTCGAATATGGTGAAAAATCAATCATCATATTGTGCTTAAACTGATTAGAATTACAAATAAGGTTGAAGTTCAACATTTCGACTTTAGTACTTTTTGATCTTAAAAAACTACTTGAAGTTGAAGCTACTTTGTCTTTTTCTTTAAATTCAAATGCCTTACCGGCTGCATTTGAGTTTATCCAAAACCCTTGCCCTGGCGCTAATAAAGGCTTTCCATCTCCTGTTATAAAATCATAAGATCCATTGTCTGTATTAAATATATAATATTCAGTAGGAATCCAAGAAACTTTATCTACACTATCATAAGCTACATGTGCATGAAACTGGTTAGAAAATAGATTCCAACCTTTTTGAGTAAGCATATAGGTAGCTAACTCACCTGTATTTGGAACTCCTACATAATCAATTGTAGTTGCATCAAATGTATTTAAGTTAGATGCCAAATAGACTTCATAACCTTGACCAGGATTAATGTTTTCATTTACAGATTGAATTGATCCATTTTGACCATTGGGTGGGTAATAAGACCAAATACTATAAAAGGTTCCGCCGCCACCACTTTGAGCATTACCATCATTCCCATTAATGCCACTAATGAATAAGTCATCGTCCCATTGAGCCATCGTAGCGCCTTCAATAGGAGAACCTAAATTGCCATAATTTGCATTTCTCGTGCCAATATATCGTTGTACTATAAAATCTCCTGTAAATGCTCCATCCATTGATTCAAGAATTTGAGAAGTGTATGTTTCATTGGATATAAGTACTACACTGTCAGCACTGCTCACATCCATTCCACCTGATTCTACTTGAAGTGAATTGTGAATAGCCCATCCTCCTGAAGAAAGTTCAAGGCCTGAAGTGTTGGAAATATGTAGATTATTTAATTCAATACGGCTATTTGAATTATTTGAAAACGACTGTACTCCTGCTTCACTGATAGCTGAAATCGTCCCGTCATTTTCGATAAATGTTGATCCAATGTCAAAAGTTAAGTCTCTATGAATTTTTAGAGTGTCCAATCCATCAAAATCCAAACTAGCTCCATTTTCAATAGTTAAATCTGTAACATTTGCATTAGAATCTACACTTATAATGTGAGGACTTATTATTGAAACAATATCATTGGTATCTGGAATGCAATTACAACTCCAATTATTTGGGTTTTGCCAAGAACCACTATTTGCTGAAGTGATAAATCCATCAACTTCTGCCAAAGTGAAATACGCTCCCTTAGGAAGGCTTACATTGGTAAATTCAACAGAATTAGAAACAGCACTGTAAGATAAACCAGCAGAGTGAACGGTTACATCTCCGTTGGTAAAATCACCATCATTATCTTCTATAAGAATTACATAGTTTAAAGGAGAGGCAAAACCATTAGAGCCTAAAAAGAATTCAACAGAAATTGTTCCTGGTGTTCCAGTTGTATCTGCTCTCCATACTCGATTCCATCTTTCAGCGTATCCTACAGGAACATTTGGCGATGTTAGTAAGTCTCCATCATTATTTGCAATTAGCAGGTAATCTCCATTGCTAAGACTAGAAGCGTTAGAAATCTTAATTGTTGAATCTCTATCAATTGCTTCAGTATTGCTTCCATCTGCCTCTTGGCCTAATCCAATTAGACTCCTATAGTAGCCTCCTGTTTCATAAGCGTAATTGTCGTTAAGTGTTGTTAGGTTATATTTTGATGATAAATAATTTAATACTATTGTTCGTTCTGCAGAATTTAGTTCTCTATTATAAAGGACTATTTCAGGAATAAATCCATTTAAGCTAAATCGGGTGTCACCGGGCCTACCCCCAATAGAAGATGTTAATGAAGAGTGAAAAGAAGTTCTACTTTGTGTACTGCTATTTAATCTGCATGTCATTAAAAAGTTTGAAGAAGCAGTAGAACTACTAGTTAAAGAATAAATGGCAGCATTTAAAGTGCCTTTGGCTAAAGAAAATCGAGTATTGTAATCAACATAAGCAGTAATATTTCTACCTAATAATAAATGATTTTGAATTTCAATAATCGTTTTACCGCCTCCACTATTATTCCTAAAAACTGAAAAGGCAGTTAAAGCTGAAGTAGTTATATGATTATCTAAATTTAAGTAATCATTAGACCCATCAAACGTAATTGCTGGAAATCCATTTAAAACATTAGTATTGAATATGGGTTGATTGGATGCGCTAATTTGAGTCGCATTGTTTCCATTACCCGAAGTGTCAGCCCAAGTGCTAACAGGGTCTCCATCATTTAAACTCAAATTATTGGCATCGAGCCACAATATATTATCGGTAGAATTTCCAATTCCACCTGGTCCATTTTGACCATTTATTTGTCCAGAGAAACAAACAAAACTTATTGTAATAACTAGGAGACAGATATTTTTCATCTTATTTGAAATTTTTTCAAGGGGTAAAGTTATAACTTTAATTATAAACTAAAACTTTAAATATTAGTTAATTGATGTATTTAAGAATTTGACATTATTACGAATTTATTTTTAATTCGGTTTCAATTTTCATTTTAATAAAGGAGTAATTAAGAATATTCCTTTTTTGGTTGAATTAACTAAGCTTTTCCTTTTGTCACTTGATCATTTTTAATGCCTTGATTTTAGATTTACTATTTTTTGATGGTATTTAAAGGAATAATATAATTGCCTTTATTAGCATCTGGAAAGTCTTTATTTGGAATTGGTAAATTCAAAACTTGCAAATTTTATCCCATTTGCAATCTTCTTTCCAGATTTAACATTAAGAGGTTATTAGGTCTATGTTTAGAATATTCTTGTATTTCTTGATTATGTTATTGGTATTTTTCAATATAAGTTGATTCATTGCCTTTTGGATGCTCAATAGCATAGATTAATTTTCTCGTCATTGTATTGTCTGCAACAAAATGATTATGAATTGAATCAATCCAGCGTTGCTCATCTCGATAGGTTAAAATAAACTTACTATCAGGGTACCTCAAATCTAATTGCTTATACAAAAGAGGCCAAGGGTTGTCTTGCAGAACATCATATTGGTCTGTAATTTGAAATATTTCTTCAAGCTTTCCTTTGGATATTGTATTTGCGAGATCTGTGTGTGATCCTAAAACATTGTAGCCTAACTCTTTCAAAGCAATATCAAGTGTGGTTGTAACTGTTTTATGAAATCCAATACCAAAAACTTTACATTTAGTCATATTCAAATTGAATTAAAAAAGAAAACATATATTAAGATTTTAGTTAATCCAGACTTTTAAACTATAGTAATATTTCACATCTCTCTCTTTTTTCAATACTAACCCAATAATTGCTTTTCTTTGCAGCCAAATTGAAAATATCTTTCATGCAAGGCAAAACGTCTTCTATCTCTACAATTCAAATTGATCCTAAAGTATTATTATCCTATTTGCTAAAGTACTGGTACTTGGTTTTAATAGGGATTTTAGGTGGTGTTGGATATGCTTATTATCAAGTTAGGTATACTCCTCTTACCTATAATACTTCTTCTCGGATGCTGGTAAAAGATGAGTATTCTTCTTGGGGCCAAGAGTATTTCTTACCAGGAATGGAGCTTGTTAGTAGTCGGAATCGGTTAGTAAATGAGGTTGGAATTTTTAAGTCATTTCCTTTAATGTTGAGGATTGCTAAAGATTTAGATTGGCGGATTTCATATTTTAGAGTAGGTAATATCAAAACGACTGAATTGTACCCTTATTCAGATTTTAGGGTGAGTATTGAGGGAGGATTGCCAAAGTCAAATAAATTATACATTAAATTCT
>CAJXFJ010000254.1 GCA_913052515.1 uncultured Flavobacteriales bacterium
CAAATTAAAGGTAGCGGAGCCAATGGAAGAGTGCTAAAAAAAGATTTAGTCGCATATTTATCATCACCTAAACCAAATGCTACCAATATAAAAGTAGCCTCATCTCAACAAGCCAATCAAGCGGCAGCAGCAGCAGGCGTTTATGAAGGTCGTTATGAGGTTTTAGAAATGGATCGTATGCGTGGTATGATTGCTGATCATATGGTTTATTCCAAACAAACTTCGCCACACGTTACGGCTTATGTTGAAGTAGATGTGACCAAGATTGTAAACTGGAGAAATAAGGTAAAAGAAGAGTTTCAAGCGAAGTATGGTGAAAAAATCACCTTTACACCAATTTTTGTAGAAGCGGTAGTAAAAGCCATTCAAGAATATCCATTGATTAATGTTTCGGTAGATGGGAAAAAGATAATTGCTAAAAAAGACATAAACATTGGCTTGGCGGCTGCCTTGCCGACAGGCAATCTGATTGTGCCGGTAATTAAAGATGCGGATAAGAAAAACTTATTGGGCTTAACTTCTTCAGTTAACGAATTGGTGGAGAAAGCCAGAACAAACAAACTCGCTGCTGACGAAATTAAAGGTTCAACTTTTACCATAAGCAATGTTGGTACGTTTAGAAATGTGATGGGAACGCCTATTATCAATCAACCAGAGGTTGCCATTTTAGCTACAGGAGCCATTCGTAAAAAACCGGCAGTAGTGGAAACTGATCATGGTGATATGATTGCTATTCGACACATGATGTACTTATCCTTATCCTTTGACCATAGAGTAGTAGATGGAAATTTAGGGGGTTCGTTTTTAGCGAGAATTATGGACCATTTGGAAGCTTTTGATGAGAATCGGGAAGTTGGATAAAGGACTAAAGATAAAAGACGAAGGATAAAGGATAAAGGATAAAGAGAGTTTATATGAGCACTTATCAACAATTTGAGGATTTGAGAGTTTGGCAATCAGCCCGAGAGCTTTATAATCTTGCATCCAAATCTTTCGGAGACTCAAAACAGTTTTTCTTTAGAGATCAAATTCTGAGAGCAGCTTTGTCTGTATCAAACAATATAGCAGAAGGATTTGAAAGAAAAAGCAATAAAGAATGGATCTACTTTCTATATGTCGCAAAAGGTTCTTGCGGAGAAGTTAGGTCAATGCTGCATCTTGCTATGGATCAGGAAATGATAATTGAATCTGAAAAAAATGAAATTCAAGAATTAGCTACTAGCGTTTCAAAAATGATTGGATCGTTAATTACTACTTCTATAAAAAATGGATAAAAAAGCTAAGGGATTAAGGACAAAAGTTAAAAGATGAAGGAATTTGGGTCTAATCACTTTGATCCTTAATCTTTCATCCTTTATCCAAATAAAAGAAATACGATGAAAAAAATTAATAAAACAACATTAAAGAAAGCCTTCACCCTCATGGCCACGGCCAAAACCATGACGGAAGTGTATGAAGAGAATTTTAAAGTTGTATCTAAATACGTGCATGCCACTTCGCGCGGGCATGAAGCTATTCAATTGGCTACAGCAATGCAATTAAAACCGTATGATTATGCTTATCCCTATTATCGGGATGATTCCATTTTATTGGGCATTGGCATGAAACCATACGATTTGATGTTGCAATTAATGGCCAAGAAGGACGATCCATTTTCAGGAGGAAGAACCTATTATTCGCATCCTTCTTTAAAAGATGATGACAAACCCAAAATTCCTCATCAGTCTTCGGCTACTGGCATGCAAGCCATTCCGGCAACTGGAGCGGCTATGGGTATGCAGTATAAGGAATTAATGAAAGTTGACGATGGTAACAAACCCTTAACAGTTTGTTCTTTGGGTGATGCCTCGGTAACGGAAGGAGAAGTGGCAGAAGCCTTTCAAATGGCAGCTTTGAAGCAATTACCTATTCTGTATTTAATTCAAGATAATGAATGGGATATTTCGGCTAATGCCAAAGAAACCAGAGCACAAAACGCTTATGAATACATTCAAGGATTTCATGGAATTGAAGCAGTAAGTATTGATGGTAGCGACTTTCAAGAAGCTTATCAAGCGGTTGAGAAAGCCATTAATGTTATTCGTGAGGAACGTCGTCCGTATTTGATTCATGCAAAAGTGCCTTTGTTGAATCACCACACTTCAGGTGTAAGAATGGAGTGGTACCGAGATGATTTAGACGAACAAAAGTTAAGAGATCCATATCCGAAAATGATCAAATTGATGAAGGATAATGGCTTTAGTGATTCAGATCTACAAAAAATAGAGAAGGCCGTTCGCAAAGAAGTTGAAGCGGATTATGAGAAAGCATTAAAGGCCGAAGACCCTTCTCCAGAAGATTTGTATACCCATGATTATGCGCCAACAGAAATTACAGAGGAAGTAGGGGAGAGAAGTCCTGAAGGGGGAGAAGAAGTGGTAATGGTAGACTGCGCCCTGCATGCGGTTGAAGAACTGATGAAAAACAACGACAAATGTCTGCTCTATGGTCAAGATGTTGGCGGACGTTTAGGTGGCGTTTTTCGTGAAGCAGCAACTTTAGCCCAAAAGTTTGGAGACGAAAGAGTATTCAACACCCCGATACAAGAAGCCTTTATTGTAGGTTCTACAGTAGGAATGGCGGCAGTGGGCTTAAAACCCATTGTGGAAGTGCAATTTGCAGACTACATTTTTCCGGGTATGAATCAATTGTTTACTGAATTAAGTCGCGCTCATTACTTGACTAACGGAAAATATACGGCGGACATGATTTTAAGAGTGCCCATTGGAGCTTACGGTAGTGGTGGGGCATATCATTCTTCTTCGGTAGAAACCATGATAGCCAACATCAAAGGCATTAAAGTCGCTTATCCAAGTAGCGGAGCGGACTTAAAAGGAATTTTAAAGGCGGCATATCACGATCCCAATCCGGTGGTGATTTTTGAACACAAAGGATTGTATTGGTCAAAAGTGCCAGGAACATTAGCTGCTAAAACCGTTGAACCTGCAGAGGATTATATTTTACCATTAGGTAAAGCTAGATTGGTGCAAGAGTCTTCTCAAGCATGTGTTGAGGAAGGGCAAGCGCTTACGATTATTACTTATGGTATGGGCGTTCATTGGGCTTTAAATGCAGCTAAGGAATTTGGAGAGAAAGCAGAAATTGTGGATTTAAGAACTTTGAATCCGCTTGATAAGGAGACCATTTTCAATTCAGTTAGAAAGAATAACCGTTGTTTGGTTTTGACCGAGGATTGTTTGGAGAATTCATTTGCTAGAAACTTAGCCGGATTAATTCAAGAAGCGTGTTTTACCTCTTTGGATGCACCGGTAAAAGTCTTGGGCTCAGAGAGCTTACCTGCTATCCCGTTAAATTCAGTTTTAGAGCAGACTATGATTCCTAATGCAGAAAAGGTAAAAGCTAAGATTCAAGAATTGTTGGACTTCTAGTAATTACTAAAGATACAGAGAAATAAGAATCCCTTTGAGCTTTGCTTAAAGGGATTCTTTTGTATGCTAATTTTGATAAAATGTAAAATATAATTTACATTTGGTAAAAAATACATGTCATGAATAAGTTGAAATTATTACCCCGATGGTGCCGGATTTTAGGATTGGTATTTGTAATTCCTTGCATCAGTCTTTTTATTGCAGACCCAGAAGTCGTATTTGCGGAAAGTACTTGGAGTCTTTTTGGAAATGCTAAAGAAGGTCGATTTGTTATGAAAGTTTTTGCTTTGTTTGAGTCCAATCCAAACGAACCAAACTTTCAATGGTACAGTTGGGTAAAAAACGATATTAGCAATGAGCTCATGTTAACCGCCATGTTATTGGGAACCTATTTAATCGCTTTTGCCAAGGTGAAAGAAGAAGATGAATTTAGCAATCAACTGCGCTTAGAATCTATGAGTCAGGCTTTGGTGTACAATGGAATCATCCTTTTAATCTTTAACTGGTTAATTTTCGACGGTTTATTTCTTTATGTAAT
>CAJXFJ010000255.1 GCA_913052515.1 uncultured Flavobacteriales bacterium
CTGCAAATTTTACTTATTCTCATGTAAAGTCTAACATGCAATTTTCCATTTTCTTCAAGCACCAAGGCGAACTTCCCGGCTTTGGATATAATACCAATGATGAAATTGTTGAACAACGCATTGCTTCCTATCAAATTGTAGATGTTAGCATAAGTAAGCGTTTTCTTGAAAAAAGAGTGCATGCAACATTGGGTTGCAAAAACTTATTCGATGTTCAAAATGTTAGAGCTTCTCTTTCGGGTGGTGGGGCTCATAGTTCTTCCGCTAGTTCAATTTCTGTTGGAACAGGCAGAACAGTATTTGTTAAGTTAAATTTCTTACTAAGTAAGTCATGAAGAAAATAGTTTTAGGGTTTGTTTTATTAGTGCTTTTTAGCGCTTGTGAGAAAGAAGAAATCGCCTTAGATGCACCTAATCAAAGCCAAACAACCATAGTGCCAACAGATACCACTGGAAATGAAGTGCTAATTGCAAGAGGAGCAAGTGTTTTAACCACTATATCTATTGGGGCTAATTACGAGAGTCAAATTTGGTTTGATTTGGGAACCAATTCAATTATTAAATCAAATGCAAGAACAGATTGGGATTTAGCTTTCGAGTCTGAATCAAATGATTATGTGGTTTATTTAAATACTTCGAATGTTAGTTCGGCAGTAGAAACAACAACTACTGATTTTGCCAACGTAAGGAGTGTTTCAGGGCTAACTTTTGGATATGATGCTTCTTCGGGAAATTTAGATAGCTTAGCGATTGGTGATGTTAGCTCAAATAATAAAGTTTGGATTGTAGATCGAGGTTTTTCACCCTCTGGTTCTGATTTGGGTAAGTGGAAAGTAAAATTTGAATCTGCGACAGCAAATAGTTATACACTTCGATTTGGTCGATTAAATGATAGTGTCGGAACAGTGGTGGTTATTAACAAGAACCCTATAAAAGGTCGGGTGGCTTTTTCATTTGTAAGTGGAATGACCTATGATTTAGAGCCTGAAAAAACAGCTTTTGATTTGTGTTTTACGCAATACACCAATGTTTTTTATGAACCTACTTTTTATCCTTATTCGGTAAATGGTGCAATTCTAAATTCTTACAGAACGGAAGTGTTTGAGGCTTTCGGTCAAAATTTTGAACAAATAGATTTAGCTTATGCGCAAAGTCAATTTTATTCAAATCATTTGGATGTAATAGGTTATGATTGGAAGTTCTATGATTTTGGCAGCAGTTCTTACATTGTTGATAAAACCAAGGTATACATTTTAAAAGATGCTTCTGGAAATTATTTTAAACTGCGTTTTCTTGACTTTTATGATGAGAATGGTGTGAAAGGCACCCCTTCATTCGAATATGTTCGGCTTTAGTAAGCGTTTAAATAAGAGATAGGTATTTCTCCAAAAAAACTTCTTTTTGAATTGGGAAGCAGATAAAAGCATTTGCCCCCTGCTCAACTTCAAGTAATAGCGCATTATGCTTGCTAATTGAGCCAGTCATTAGGATTGGAGTGTGAGCATGAAATTGATTGCGAATTAATTGACGTAGGTTGATCTGCTGTTCATTAACCATTGTAAGTTCTGCTATCACAATATCAGGCTGAGTTGATTCATACATTAAGGCAGCATCTGAAAAGCTGTGTGCAATAGAATAACTGTGTTCAATATGAATTAAACAGTTCGATATACTTTTAGAAATCAATTCACTTGAAACAGCTATTAATGCATTCATTTCTTTATTTATGAATGCATAAAACTATTGATGCGAAGTCCATTTGTCCTTTTTTTTCGGTGAATGGAATGCTATTTTCGGTTATTGGTTGTTTTTCTTCGGTAAATGGATTAGAGCATTTTTATTTTTTCCATCAGTATAGGTCGATTTGCCCTACTTACCGGAATTACTTTTCCATTGATTTCCAAATGAGTATCTTCAATAGAACTAACCTTATTAAGATTCACCATATAAGAACGGTGAACCCTCAACAATGATTTATTATTTAATTTCTCTTCCATTTTTTTCATTGTCCCATGAACGATATGTTTTTTATTCCCTTCTAAATAAAATGTAATGTAATCATCCATGGTTTCAAGATACAAGATATCTGCCTGACTAATTTGAATGTGTTTGCCTTCACTTCTAATAAAGAATGTTTCCTTCTTGCTTTTTTCTGTTTGTGACTTAGTTGCTGTTGAGCTTTGTTGCTTACTTAACTTTCCAATGGCTTTTATGAGTCTAGCTAGATCAATAGGTTTTACTAAATAATCTAATACTCCATGTTCGTATGATTCTAGAGCAAATTCCCTATTGGAAGTGGTAAGAATTACCGGTGGAAGATTTTTGAAGGTTCTCAAAATATCCATACCGCTTAAGTCAGGCATTTCAATGTCTAAAAAAAGCAAGTCGAAATTATTTTGTTCAAGTGCTTTTATACCTTCAATAGCTGAAGAGATTACTGTAATTTGTTCTATTTGTGGTACTTTTTCGCATAGCTTTTTAAGTAAGCTAGAAGCGATTATATCATCTTCTATAATAATACAATTCATCGGTTGTCTTTTTCTTTTTGGGTAAACGAATTTAGTCGAGATTCAACTGAAACAAAACATTGTTTTAAGTCATTGTGAATGCTCTTAAATTGCTCAAAAGTCTCATTTTTTTGTTGCTTTGCATATTGTTCCAATTTTTCAATAGGCACTTCTAAAGCCGAAAACCCCACTAAGGTAAAAGAAGGTTTCATTTTGTGAGCCAATTGATAAATCATATCGAAATCTTTATTCGAAACAGCCTTCTCCAATGTTTTTAAATCGTTTGCTGAATTCTCTAAAAAGAGTTGCATCATTTCCTTTTCGAATTCTAAATCTCCTTGATAAAAGTCGTTAAGGTAATTGACATCCATTTTAAGAGATGAAGCATTTTCTTGACCATGAAAATATTTGGCTAAAGTTCTTTTTAGCTGGATTGGGCTAAAGGGCTTTGTTAAGTGCTCATTCATTCCGCTATTTAAAACTTTCTTTCGGTCATCTAACAGAGCTGATGCAGTTAAAGCTATAATTGGACTATCTTGATTTGGGTTGGGTTCTGACCTACAAAGTGTTGCAACTTCATATCCATCCATTTCCGGCATTAATAAATCCAAAATAACCGCATCATACTTTCTAGCTTTAATTAAGTTCCATGCTTTTAAACCGTCTTCAGCTAGCTGATACTCAAGCTGAAATTTATCAAAGAGTTTGATAATGAATTTTTGATTAATCGGATTGTCTTCTGCAATTAATACGGACATACCCTTTAAGGATATTTCGTTTTCTAGATTTTGTTTAACGGATTGCTCTATAGTATTTTTAGATTTAAAAAAAGGAAGTTCAATCTGAAAGGTGGTTCCATGATTCAACTTACTTTTTACATGAATTTCACCCCCTAAATGTTCTATTAAATGTTTTGCTATGGAAAGTCCAAGCCCAGTCCCGCCATACTTGATACTAGTTTCATAATCCGCTTGTTTAAAACTCTCGAAAATGTGATTTGACTGTGCTTCAGTCATTCCAATTCCACTATCTTCTACCTTAAACATTAAATTAATCGTTTGTTCGTCTTCTGCTATTGGATCTACTTTTAGTTTAATATAGCCTTTAGAAGTAAATTTCTCAGCATTACTAAGTAAGTTGCCAAATATTTGATTTAAGAATTTTACATCTGATTCTACAATTACCTTCTCGTCTAAATTCCATTCCAATTTAACTTCTAAGGCTTTGTTTTTTGCGCGAAGCGCATAGGTATTTACTTGGGCTTGCAAGAGTTCTTCTAAGTCGGTAGCAGCTTGTTGAAATTCAATTTCACCTGACTCTATTTTCGAAATATCTAAAATATCACTAACCATATTCAACAAATGCTCTGAAGAGTATTTTATGGTTTGTAGATAGTCATGTTGTTCATCATTAATTGGCGTGTCTTCTAGTAAATGGGTCATGCCAATC
>CAJXFJ010000256.1 GCA_913052515.1 uncultured Flavobacteriales bacterium
TTATACTATTAAACTAATTCTTTCTTTATATCATTTAATTGTCTTCGTATACTGGCATCCAATTGCTTATCGCCCATACGTAAAACCATTCCACCGATTAAATCGGTATCAATTTTTTCTTCCAACTCAACATCTGTTAATTGATACGCTTCTTTCAACTTTCCAATTAAATCAGCTTTAACACTAGCGTCAAGAGGAATTGCTGTAGTTACACTTACACTAGCAATTTTATTTGCTTCATTGTATTGTGCAATCATTTGATCCGCAATTGTTGGAAGGATATTCTCTCTATTTTGCTTAACTACTTGATTAATTAAATTAAGAGTTAATCCATTTACTTTTCCTTCAAAAACCTTGTTTAATGCTAAACCTTTCTTGTCCGCCTTAATTAAGGGACTGTTTAACATTAAATGTAACTCTTTACTTTCTGTAACAATACGGCTAATCATACGAGCGTCTTCAATTACAGCCTGAGTAGCATTTTGCTCTTTGGCTAATTGAAGAAAAGCTTTTGCGTATCTAGCTGCTGCTCGAACTCCCTTCATATTAATTGAGTTTTGCCTCTTTCATACTTTCTTCAATCAAAGCCTTTTGCTTATCCGCTGAAAGCTCTTCTTTAAGAATCTTCTCTGCGATTTCAACTGATAATTCAGCAACAAGCCCTTTTAATTCATTTACTGCTGAAGCTTTTTCAGCACGAATAGTATCTTGCGCACTCTTCAATACTTTGTCAGCCTCTGCTTGTGCTTGTGACTTCGCTTCTGCAATCATTTTCTCTTTGGTATCGCGAGCAGCTTTCATCATTTCTTCCCTTTCTTGTCTAGCCTCTTGCAATAATTTTTCATTGCTGGCTTCCAAGTCTTTCATTTTTTCTTTTGCCTTTTCTGCCGCCTCAAGAGCTTCTTCAATTGACTCTTCACGCTCTCTTATTGAGTTCAAAATTGGTTTCCAAGCGAATTTTGACAAAATAAATACAACTACTAAAAAAGCAATAGTAGTCCAAATTACAGTTCCTATACTTACAGATAACATAGCTTATGCTTAAAATTTCTTTGAGATAAAGACAGTACTTCAGCCAACCGCTGAAATACTGTCCATTTTCTGTTTGATTACCCTAGTACTACTAACAAACAAACGATAACTGCGAAAAGCGCAACACCTTCAACAAGTGCAGCAGCAACAATCATGTTTGCTCTAATGTCACCAGTAGCTTCTGGTTGTCTAGCAATTGATTCCAATGCAGCAGCACCGATTTTTCCAATTCCTAAACCTGCAGCGATGGCTGCAACACCAGCTCCTAGACCTGCATAACCTGCAGCAGCAGCAACTTCGAGTAAAACTGTCAATAAATCCATTTTAATATAGTTTAATTAGTAAATAGATTACACACTAATGATGAGCCTCCTCAGTAGCTGCACCAAAATATAGTGCTGCAAGTAAGGTAAATACGTAAGCTTGTAAGAAAGCCACTAACAACTCAATAAAATTCATAAATATCATAAACAGGGTAGACCCAATACCAACACCATAACCTGCTCCTGCACTTTGTTCTCCAAAGATGAATATCAAACAAACAAAAGCCAAAATAATAATATGACCTGCTGTAATGTTTGCTGTTAAACGAACCATCAATACCAAAGGCTTAATAAAGATTCCTGCAAATTCAATAGGCACTAGAATAAACTTAATAGGCAATGGTACATTTGGTGGCCATAAAATGTGCCCCCAATAGTGTTTGTTCCCGCTTATTGTAGTAATTACAAAAACTACAGCAGCTAACACCATAGTTATACTTAGCGTACCGGTAATATTTAATCCACCTAAAAACGGAATTAACCCTAATAAGTTACTAATCCATATAAAGAAAAAGATTGTTAATAAGAATGGAACAAAACGATCGGCATGCTTTCCAATTGATGGACGAGCTACCTCATCACGAACAAAAAGTATCAATGGCTCCATAAAAGATTGAATACCCTTTGGCGCTCCAATTCCTCTTTTTTTGTAGCCTTTTGCCACGGTAGTAAAAATCAACACCATTAAAATGATGGTAAAAAACATACCTGCAACATTCTTTGTAATCGACATATCAAGAGAAACTGCTTGATTTGTTATTTCTCCATTTTCGTCTAATTGAATACCTCCTTCACGGTAGTAAATATGTTCATGTGACATAATATAATCGCCATATTCATAATAATGAACTTGATGACCATTTGCAGCTTCTACATGTTTTGGATTATGGTATAAGTGTGAAGAAGAAAAAACATCCCATCCGCTTTCTGTTTGAACAATTACTGGCAAGTAGATGGCCAAATCACCAATAAGGTGAATTTCGTGTGCATCTGATATATGATGCATTATCATTTCACCAGCATTAAATTTTCCTTCACCTTCGGAAGAAGCTTTTAAAGTAGTAGAAAACAAACTTAAAACAGCAATTAGTGCTATTGCTTTTCTCAGTCCTTTTAGAGACATGTTAAAGGGGGAAATTAGTACGCTCATCTTATCCAAATCGAGGTCTTTCAAATTCGAGCGCAAAAGTATGTATAAATTGAATGATAAGAAAAAAATATCCTAGAGGTTTTTTTCGCTTATTTTTTTTGCCTCAACTTTTTAAACAAATCGCTCACACTCAAAGCAGTATAAACTAGATAGAATGTCATGAACAAAATGGTGTATTCCACTTTAATGGATCTGTGGTTATAAAGAATAACTAGCAACAAGCCTAAGGCTGTTAAAAGTTTCATTGTCATACCCCCCATAAAATAGGTAACAAACGCTTGCGGTCGATTATTCATTTGTTTTAAAACCATTTGAAATGTAACAAATGAAATTAGAGGAAAATAGATATACACGCTTAAGTAAATCGAATGCCAAGGCAATTGTAGCACATTTAATAAAAGTAAGTGTGCTCCTACAAGTACAACTAGTGCTATGATAATCTTAGATAGAAAGTTGAGTGAAATCATTTAGAAAGGTCTTTAATTACGTAGTAAATGGCTAGCACAACACCTAGCAATGAACCAATCAACGTTAAAATTGGCTTCTCAAATGCAAAGTAATCGTCGGCCTTAATGCCACCATAGACTCCTAAGCCGATAATAATGGCCATTTGAGTGGCCATTCCGCTAAATCGTATAAATGAATTAGGCTGATTTTTCTCTTTTGTCTTTTCTTTGGGATTGTTGCCCATCTTCAATTCCCTTAATTACTGCTCCCATTTTACAGCTTCCTGAGAAGTTTGCTCCTGGTTCAATCTGCAATTTATTAGTTACAATTTCACCAACTAGATTTGCGGAAGCCTTCAAAGTTAAAAGCTCATTTACTCGAATATTAACCTTTAACCCTCCTGAAATAGTAGCGTATGCACATTCAATGTTTCCTTCTACAATGCCATTCTCACCAACAACTACTTTTCCATCTGCCTTTAAGTTTCCAACCAACTTCCCATCTATTCTTATATCTCCACGGCAAACAATATCTCCATTGATTTCTGTTCCGCTTCTTATAATATTGATTGCTGATGTATCTACTTCACTGTTTCTTGCCATGGTATTATTTTTCTTAAACATGATTGCAATTTAAGGGCAAAGGTATGAAAATGAAAAAACTGAGTGATTTAGCCAGGGTACTTCTTGTTAAAGAACTCTAAATACACTTGTTCGTTCTTTTCTTTGAATAAAGTTCTAAAATTAGAAAGTGAAATAATATAGGGTTTTGCATTAGCTGCCTGTATTTCAACTTGAAGTCTTGCATTATTCTTCACAGAACTAAAATAACGCATCACATCCATTTCATTATCAAATGTTCTAATTAAATACAAAGTTCTTTGGGGTAATGAAGAGGTGGTAAAATCTAATTTTTTCTCTCTAAAGTTAGTTTGATTGAAATTAGCCAACTCTAATTTTAACTTTCTACTATTTGCATTTCCTT
>CAJXFJ010000257.1 GCA_913052515.1 uncultured Flavobacteriales bacterium
TTTGCCTCTTTGCCACCGCCAGCAAACAAGTTTAATTGAAGAAAAACTGTTATTGTAAAAATTAAAGAAAAGCGCATAGAGTGATTCTATTCTAAAAATTATCTCCGTCTAATAAATCTCCTAGACCACCTAAAATACTGCCTTCTCCTTTTCTTTTTCCTCCTGCCTTAGGCGAATGACGATAAATTCGGTCTGCTAATCGACTCAAAGGCATGGATTGTATCCAAACGTCTCCAGGGCCTTCTAGAGTTACTAGGAAAAATCCTTCTCCACCGAAAAGTGAATTTTTGATACCTTTTTGCATGCGAATGTTGTAGTTCACATTTGATGTCATACCTACCAAACAACCAGTATCAACATTTAAAACTTCACCTGGCCTAAGGGTCTTTTTAATAACTGTTCCTCCTGCATGAAGAAAAGCCATTCCATCTCCTTCGAGCTTTTGCATGATAAAGCCTTCTCCACCGAAAAAGCCAACACCTAACCTTTTTTGCAAAGCAATACCAACAGATACTCCTTTGGCAGCACATAAAAATGCTTCTTTCTGACAAATAATTTTTCCACCCATTTCACTCAAGTCCATGGGAATTATTTGACCAGGGTAAGGAGCTGCAAAACTTACTTTTGCCTTTCCCATTCCCATATGAGTATAAGTGGTCATAAACAAACTTTCTCCGGTAAGTACACGTTTACCCGCAGAAAATAATTTATTCATCAAGCCATTATCGTTTTTTGAGCCATCTCCAAAAATGGTATTCATCTCAATTTGACTATCCATCATCATCATTCCTCCAGCTTCTGCAATTACTGTTTCTTGAGGATCTAACTCTATTTCAACACATTGCAAATCATCTCCAATGATTTCAAAATCAATTTCATGCGCATTCATATAATCAAACTTTTAAATATTTGAATTGTAAAAAAACGAATTTTTATTATACATTCGCTTAGCTAAACACTACACTATTTATAACCAAATCAATTCAAAATGAAAATTTTAAAATGGATATTTATTGTAATTATTGCCCTAATTGCAATCTTTTTAATTTACTCCGCATCACAACCAAGTCAACTAAAACTAGAAGAAACCATTGTAATAGATGCTTCTAAAGAAAAGGTTTTTAATACCATTATTGACTTTAGGGATTGGGGAAACTGGTCTGCTTGGGACAAGATGGATCCAGATATGAAACAAGAATACTCTGAAACCATGGGTGAAGTTGGCTCTTACAACAAATGGTGGAGTGAAAACCCCATGGTTGGCAATGGAGGCCAAGAAGTGGTTGAAGTGCGAACCAACGAATATTTAAAATCGGCTATGACTTTTGAAGGTTGGGAAGCTACCAATTATGCTGAATTTATATTATCAGAAGAAGAAGGTGGTACGAAAGTGCTATGGACTTATGAAGGAGCAAAAACACCTTTTTACATGAACTTTATGAACACCATGATTGAGCCCATGTTAAGAGAAAACTATATTCAAAGCTTGAAGGACTTAAAAGCATATGTTGAAGGAATGCCTGCGGACGTTGAAAATCCATTTAATTTAGAAGTAATGGACAATGCGCCTACAAATATCATCACCATTACAGATTCAACCGATGCGGAAGGAATCAGCAAAAAACTAGGTGAACTTTATACTGAGCTTACTATCTTTCTTGAAACTACAGATGGTGCTAATCAAGCAGGTATGCCATTAGCGATTTATCATGAGTATTCTCCAGAAAAGGTAGTTTTAGAAGCAGCATTAGCTTATTCAGGAACTGTTGAATCAGAAGGCAGAGTTATGGCAAAATCTACTCCTGAAGGAAAAGTAATTAAAGGAATCCATTTGGGCTCTTACGAGTCTTCTGAAGCCATGCATTATGGCATTATAGATTATGCAAAAGGTATGAACCTTGAAATCATTGGATCTCCTTGGGAAGTTTATGCAAATGACCCCACTGAGGTTGACAGTTCAAAAATTGAAACTCACATTTTCTATCCTGTGAAGTAATTCTAAAAACAGCACAAAAAAAGGGGTTCAAATTGAACCCCTTTTTTTGCGCTATTCTGTATTATGATTCACTCATAATTTTCAATATTTCTTGAGCCGCTTTTGAAATTTTTGTCCCTGGTCCAAAAATACCTGCCACTCCTGTCTTCCATAAAAAATCATAGTCTTGCTCCGGAATTACCCCTCCAACAATCACTAAAATATCCTCTCTTCCATATTTCACCAATTTTTGAATGACTTGCGGTACTAAAGTTTTGTGCCCAGCTGCTAATGAAGATACTCCAATGATGTGCACATCATTTTCTATGGCTTGCTTTACCGCCTCAGCAGGTGTTTGAAATAAAGGCCCAATATCCACGTCAAAGCCAATATCTGCAAAAGAGGTTGCAATGACCTTGGCTCCACGATCATGACCGTCTTGGCCCATTTTCGCTACCATAATCCTAGGTCTTCTTCCGTCCATTTCGGCAAACTTGTCTGCCATTTGACGGGCTTTGGTAAAGTCTATATCTTCCATAGCTTCTTGAGAATAAACACCTGAAACAGATTTTATTTGCGCTTGATATCGTCCAAATACTTTTTCCATAGCATCTGAAATTTCACCCAAAGTTGCTCTTAAACGAGCTGCTTCAATGGCTAATGCCAAAATATTTTCATTTTGTTTAGCCCCTTCTGTAATTGCTGTTAAAGCCGCTTGAACTTTTTCTTCATCCCGTAAACGCTTCATTGACTCAATTCGCTCAATCTGACTTTTACGAACTTTTTCATTGTCAATATCTAAGACTTCAATCGCATCCTTTTCATCAGTCTGATATTGATTAACTCCTACAATTATATCTTTTGAAGAATCAATCCGCGCTTGTTTTCTAGCAGCCGCTTCTTCTATTTTTAATTTAGGAAGACCTTGCTCTATGGCTTTTGCCATACCTCCCATTTCTTCAACTTCTTGGATTAAAGCCCAAGCTTTATTGGCAATTTCATGAGTTAAGCGTTCTACATAATAAGAGCCTGCCCAAGGATCAACCACTTTAGTCACATCAGTTTCCTCTTGAATATAAAGCTGTGTATTTCTTGCAATTCTTGCCGAAAAATCAGTAGGCAAAGCAATGGCTTCGTCCAAAGCATTGGTATGTAACGATTGAGTTCCACCAAAAGCAGCAGCCATGGCTTCAATACAAGTTCTTGCTACATTATTAAACGGGTCTTGTTCTGTTAAGCTATAACCAGAAGTTTGACAATGCGTTCTCAAAGCCATCGACTTTGGGTTCTTAGGGTTGAATCGTTTTACCAACTTTGCCCACAACATCCTTGCTGCTCTCATCTTGGCAATTTCCATGAAATGATTCATACCAATGGCCCAGAAAAACGATAATCGAGGTGCAAAGTCATCAATATCTAAACCAGCTTCAATGCCTGTTTTAATGTACTCTAAACCATCTGCCAAAGTATAAGCCAACTCAATATCTGCTGAAGCCCCTGCCTCATGCATGTGATAGCCTGAAATACTTATGGAATTAAAACGTGGCATATTAGCCGAAGTGAATTTAAAAATATCTGCAATCAATCTCATTGAAGGTTGTGGCGGATAGATATAGGTATTTCTCACCATAAACTCCTTCAAAATGTCATTTTGAATGGTTCCACTTAATTGCTCAGGCTTAACACCCTGCTCTTCAGCAGCCACTATGTAAAATGCCATAATTGGAATAACCGCCCCATTCATTGTCATGGAAACTGACATTTGATCTAATGGAATTTGGTCAAAAAGCAATTTCATATCCTCAACCGAATCAATAGCAACCCCTGCTTTCCCAACGTCTCCCTGAACACGAGGATGATCCGAATCATATCCCCTATGCGTTGCTAAATCAAAAGCAACTGACAGTCCTTTTTGCCCTGCCTTTAAATTTCTTCTATAAA
>CAJXFJ010000258.1 GCA_913052515.1 uncultured Flavobacteriales bacterium
CGTCATTATAAGAAGCAAACAATTCAGGAAACATGCCTGGTTTTTCTCCTTTAGGAGTCATTTTGGCAGATGATAAACCTTCAATTGTTTTAGAAGCACCTATTACTCCAATTAAAAGATATGGAATAACCAAACAAACGAGAATAGGAAAAAGCAGAAAGCCAATAGCTCTAGACTCGAAACGATCTCTGAAAAACTGAATTTGAGTTACGTATCCATATTTTTTACCAAATGACCATAATTTGATACCAATGAGAAAAAAACAAGCTGCGTGAATCAAACCGGATGATGAAGCCATCAAACCATAGGTTCCGACCCCTCTCTCGAATGATTTACCAGTAGAACCGACAAGAGCAAATGCAGTCATTGTGGTACCAAAAACGGACATGAGGAGCATGAACGGACCGATACTACGACTGGCAACAAAATAATCTGTACTTGTTCCCCTGAATAGAACCTTACTAAACATAGCTAAGCCAAGCAATAGACATAGATATATTGAAATGACTACTAACGGAGTAGTAGAAGCAGAATTAGCAATTAAAGGGATTTGCATAATAGTATTGTCCATTTAGATCAATCCTCCTTCTCTGCCCATTCGACCAATTCTTTTGGCCATGCAAATTTGATGGCAAAAATCCATAGTGTTGCTGCTACTAAAGAATAACAAGCATGATAAAAAAGTCCAATCGGCATAAAACCAAAGACATTCCTATCACTGTCCCAATTCCAAAAATCCTGATGAAGAATCCCAAGAACAATTGCCAAAATTAGAATTATGTATTTACCCTTCATTTAGGATTTATTAATTATACTTTCTATTTAGATGCAGTTTTGGCTCCCCCTTTAAAGGCATACAAGTGAGTTTGACTTGCTATATATAAGACTCCATTTGCAACAATAGGACTTGCATAAACTGGTGCAGAGAATTCAACAATGCCAATTTCCTTCATTTCTCTTCCGTGCTCAAGAATGACAACTTCACCATCTTCATTTCCGATAAAAACTTTTCCATCAGCAACCAATGTAGATCCCCATATGTGACTCTTTGTATCATAGACCCATTGCTTCTTACCTGTTTTAAAATCAACACAATGAACACGCCCCCTGTAATCTGCAGCATATACTAAATCATCAGCAATAGAAACAGTTGAAATGCCTCTCTCTATTTCAGTATAATCCCAAGCGACCTTTCCTGATTTGGCATGCACAGAAAACATTCTTCCAACACCCTCACCATGTTCAGGGTCTTGACCGATTAAAGTCACAACATGATCTTTATAAAATACTGGCGAAGATATAAATTCACTAGGCCCCTCAAAAGTTGCATATTTAATCTTTTTGCCGTCTTTATCAACTCGATATTCAGGTAGATTACCATCAACTTTCCAATTTTCAGGAAGAACGAGGAACCCTTCGTCATCTTCTTTCGCTTCGGGATCGAAGCTATAAAGGTAACCATCACCACCACCAAAAAATATAGACGACTTTCCATCAACCTTGGCAACCATCGGACTGGACCAATTACAATGCATTGTGCTCTCACCAATTTTTGAAGCTTCTTCACCAATAAGCTCGCCAGTTTTAAGATCTAGTAATATCAAACATGGAGCCTGAGGGGCGGGAACATTTAGATGAGACCAGTCTACGCCATTTGACGTAGATACGACTAATTTGCCGTCAACTATTTTAGGTGATGAACTCGCAATGTTATGAGGAAAAACTCCTAACTCCTCGCGCATGTCATAAAGCCAAATAATATCACCATCCTTTTTACCTGGTTTAAATGTTTTCCCACCAGTTGCCATAAACTTCTCCTCGTCTTTGAATGGTCCATCGTTACCATTCGCCATACCCTCCATATCTACGCAAACTACCTTACATCTATTTGAAATGAAGTAGGCTCTACCTTTATGAATTAGAGGTGATGAACAAACTCCTAAATACTCCCAATCTGACACCTTACCTGCTCCTAGTTTTGGTATTACAAGCTGCCAAAGAAAGTCACCATTCTTTTCATCAAAACACATTATAATACCTCTATCTCCTTCATGCTGGGCATCTCTTGGAGATTCATTGTTAGTCCCTATTAGTATTTTACCATCTGATATTGTTGGTGTGCCGTAGCTCTGAGATCCAATCTTAGCTGCCCATTTAACATTTTTAGTTGTAGATAAATCTATCTCTTCAGTACCCTTTTTCCTTTTACCTGGATCCATTGAACTAGGAATACCTTTGTCAGAAGAGGCCATATTATTATATCCATTACCTCCCCATTCAGGCCAATCAGAGGAAAAAACTAATGTTGTAAAACCTTTTAATATTATTAAAGTTAGAATTTTTTTCATTGTTTATTTGCTTGGTATAATTGAAATGTTGTCTACGTAAACTGGCTTTTGACTTTGTGGAGAAAACCCGAAAAGTCCTGGGGCACCTTTGATATGTCCTTTTTTATGTGGAACTTCAATCGTCCATGCATCAGGCTCCTTATCATTCTTTGCCCAAACTTTAGCTTTAACAAGCGCATTGCCATCACCATCAACGTCAACTCGGGTTTTAAGGGTATACCAAGTCTTGTATTTAACCTTGAATGGTGTTGAAACTTTAAGTCTTTCTTGATTAGAACTTACTTCCAACAAATTAGCGTTACCCTTAAGGACAATTAAATACCTTTGATTGACTAGGCCTACATCAGACTTAATCCTTCTGTTACCATCAGTCATGACATCGGCTTGAATGGTATAATTACTTAAATCAGGATGACCTATGAATGTCATTGCTCGCTGAAATAACACCCTGTCTAAAGTTTTTCTTAACACATTATTCCCATCTAAATTTCTTACCTCCCATTTAAATCTGGCACCAATCCATGGTAACGGTGGATATGCAAACTTTTCACCCGGATCAACCTTTGAATCTATAACTGTATTGTATGATTCAAGATCTTCGGAAAATGGAATTTTATCCAATACTCTGCCTCGGAACAACCCAACCAAATCCCCATCAACTCCTCTCCATGCACCCGCTGATGTCCTAGCTTCATTAGAAGCAGAAATTAAATTATCAGTGAATACAGCATCCATTTCAGTTTTAACCTTTGCTGTTGGTGGAATGAACTTGGAAAAGCTAACTTTATCTAATTTTGATATAACGTGCCCTTTTTCGTCTAAAGTATGAAAAACAAATGACTCCTTTGAACCAGGTTGTAATAAAACATCATTCGGAACAGCCCTTATCTCAAATGGCTTGCCAGGCTTTCCATTTATTTGCTTAGGCCATTCCTCACTTTCAATCCCATCATGTGAAAAATTCCAACAATGCAACGATTTAGTTGTATGTAAATATAACCTTCCTCCACAAATCACAGGAGATCCGATAAGATTACCTTCTAGCTTAAGCTCATGAAGTATCTTTGCGCCTTTATCTTCAGGTTCAATAATAAATAATTTACCACTGAATATCGGAACAAAAAGCTTGCCGTCACAATATAAGGGTGAGGAATGTAAATTGTCGTTACCTAGTTTTTTGTGCCAAAGGATTTTACCAGATTTAGCATCGACACAAACCAACTCTCCAACCTTTGAAATTTGATACACCCTGTCTTTAACAAGTATTGGAGAACTAGTAAATGAGACAGTTTCATTCCGCCAAATCTCAGATGAAGGATTCAATACAGACTGCTTTCCCTTAAAATCTATTTCTTTAGGAATTTTAACAGAAACCATTCTTCCCTCTTCAGTTGTATCTATGTTTTCTTTTCCATGTGGGCAGATAATTGAATCGTTATATATAACGGGGCTTGAATTCACTCCACCAAAACTCATGTGAAACCTCCATAGTGGCTTTCCATTGAGTGCATTTACACAAAC
>CAJXFJ010000259.1 GCA_913052515.1 uncultured Flavobacteriales bacterium
CTTTTCATTATCGTGTACTGCTTTAATGGTATTTATTAAGAAAGTTAAAAACTGAAGATTTGATTTTGGATTCTTTCCTGGGCTCAACAAATTAACTCCCGTATCAGTCGCTAATGACCAGTTATTATGCTTTCCAGAGCCATTAATATTTGCGAATGGCTTCTCATGTAAGAGCACTCTAAAGTTGTGCTTTCTTGCCACTTTATCCATGATATCCATGAGCAATTGGTTATGATCAACAGCTAAATTGGTTTCTTCATAAACAGGAGCAAACTCAAACTGATTTGGAGCTACTTCATTATGACGAGTAGTAACAGGAATTCCCAACTTCATACACTCTATCTCTAACTCATTCATAAATGCATGAGCTCGATCAGGAATTGAACCAAAGTAATGATCATCTAATTCTTGACCTTTTGCAGGACTATGTCCAAAAACAGTCCTTCCTGTCATTACTAAATCTGGACGAGCTGCAAATAATGACTTATCTACTAGAAAATACTCCTGTTCCCAACCTAAAGTAGCATTTACCTTTTTAACATTTTTGTCAAAATATTTACACACATCAACAGCTGCCTTATCTACAGACGCCAATGCTTTTAATAGAGGTGTCTTATAATCTAATGCTTCACCTGTATATGAAATGTATATTGTAGGTATACATAAGGTTTTTCCTATTATAAATGCTGGAGAAGAAGGGTCCCAAGCGGTATATCCTCTTGCTTCAAATGTATTTCGAATTCCACCATTCGGTAAACTAGATGCATCTGGTTCTTGCTGAGCTAATTGGCTTCCACCAAATTGCTCGATTACCTTGTTATCAGCTAAAGGTTGAAAAAAGGCATCATGTTTTTCTGCTGTTGTACCTGTTAACGGTTGAAACCAGTGCGTGTAGTGTGTCACCTGCTTTTCCATAGCCCATGCTTTCATCGACGAAGCCACAGCATCAGTAATTTTACGATCTAAACTTGTACCCTGCTCAACAGCAGCCATCACTTGATTGTAAACATCCTTAGGCATGTATTCTGCCATAGCCTCTTTATCGTAGACATGAGAACCATAGTAATCAGAAATTTTTGGTGAAGGAGCTTTAACTTCTCTGGGACTTCTATTCATAGCGTCCGTCAAGGCTTGAAATCGAATTGTAGGCATGAGTTTAGGTTTTTAGTTTAAATAGATACGGCAAAAGTATAACATTTTGACCTCAACCAACACAAAAACACTATTATATTATTAACACCCCCTATTTTTAAACCCCAATCAACACATAAAAGCAATTATTAAATTAACTACCCCTTAAATTTCAGATACTATTGAGAAATAAATGTAAATCCCATAAAAAGAAATTAACAATAAGCCTTTCCACAAACCAATTCTTCTTCTAAAGAGCATTATTGGTAAAATCAAAATAGATATTGCTAATAGAAAATACATATCAAGCTGATTTATTTCTGAAGAAATTTGAATAGGAACAACTAATGAAGTAATTCCGAGAATGGCAAGAATATTAAACACATTAGAACCAATCAAATTACCCATCGAAATATCTGTATGTTTTCTGTAAGCCGCCACTGCAGAAGTTACCAACTCTGGTAGGCTTGTTCCAAATGCAACAATAGAAACACTGATTAACTTTTCACTGACTCCAAACTCATTCGCCAAAGTAACTACTGCATGCAATAGCCATTCAGCACCAAAATATAAACCGGCAAAACCCAATACTAAATAGAAGACATCAATAAAGATTGTACGACCTTTAGATATTTCTGCTACTTCTTCTTCTTGTTGAATAATTTTCCCTTCCTTTCTTGATTTTACAATTAACCAAGTTGAATAGCTGATCAGAATAAACAACATCAAAATTCCTTCCCACGAATCCAAAACGCCATTCATTGCAAATAACCAAAACAGGATTGTTGCTAGAAACATTAATGGCCAATCGAAACGAATACTATCCCTATTAACCATTATGGGAAAAATAAGAACTGTTATACCCAATACTAGCGCAAGATTAGAAATATTTGAACCAACAACTGCTCCAACGCTCACATCAGGATGGCCTGACAAAACGGCTTCTAGACTAACCAATAATTCTGGGGCGGAAGTTCCAAAAGAAACAATCGTCATACCAACGACTAAAGGAGACAACTTTATTCGCAAAGCGATAGAAACTGCTCCTCTTACAAGAAATTCACCGCCTAGCACTAAAGCTAAGAGACCTCCGATTAACTGAATATACTCCACTAATTAGAAGTTGTTGAGTCGTTCTTTTCTTTCTTGGGGCTTGATTGATTTGGATCGGCAGCCTTTGTAATTTCTTGGGAAGTTCTTCTTATCTCTTCTTGTATATCTCCAGTTGCATTCTTAAACTCTCGAATTCCTTTTCCAAATCCCCTTGCCAATTCAGGAATTTTTTTTGATCCAAAAAGCAAAACAACGACTAATAGAATGAAAAATATTTCTGAACCTGCTATGCTAAAAAAGAGATAAATCATACTGTAAAATTACAAAAAAGCCCTGTTGCTAATTAGCAACAGGGCTTTACTATTTGTATCTAATAAACTACTTTTTCTTTTGCTCCTCTTTCTTACTTAAATCAACAACAATAGGAGTAGCAACACAAAGTGAAGAATAAGTTCCCACTGCAACACCTACTAATAAAGCAAAAGCAAAACCTCGAATTACTTCTCCACCAAAAATGAAAATCATTAATAATACGAAGAAGGTACTTAATGAAGTATTGATGGTTCTACTCAATGTGCTATTTAATGCATTGTTGATTACATCTAGCATATTCTGCTTTTTGTAAGAATTTAAATATTCTCTAATTCTATCAAATACAACCACGGTATCATTAATAGAATAACCAACAACGGTTAAAATTGCCGCAATAAAAGCTTGATCAATATCTAATGAGAAAGGCAGGAATCCCCAAGCAATTGAGAATACTGAAAGTACGATTAATACATCATGGAAAATCGCAACTACAGCACCTAAACCATATTGCCACTTTCTAAATCGCAATAATATATACAAGAAGATAATTACCAAAGAAAACAAGATAGCCCAAATAGACGATTGCTTAATATCGTCGGCTATTGTTGGACCAACTTTCTGAGAACTCATTAAGTTAGACTCATCAAAGTCTTCAAAAGAGGTATCACCTAAAAAGCTTTGTAGTCCTTCATATAACTTTTGCTCTACAATCACATCTGCATCTGGATTCTCATCATTCATCATGTAACTTGTAGTTACTTTAACCTGATTATCATCTCCAAAGATTTTAACTTCAGGAGCAACGCTTTGACCATCTTCAGTTACAAAAGATGTTGCTAATGCATTTCTAACTTCAGTAGTTGAAACGGTTTCATCAAACCTAACAACATAAGTTCTACCTCCAGTAAAATCAACTCCATAAGACAATCCTCTTGTAAAGAATGAAGCAAATCCAACAAGTATGATAATTCCTGAAATCACATAAAATGACTTTCTTTTTTTCACAAATTGAAAAGAGACATTTTGGAATGCACCTTCAGTCATTTTTGTAGCAACCGTAATCTTTTTCTTATTATCCAATCTCCATGCAAAAATCAGTCGAGTAATAAAGATGGCTGAGAACAATGACGTTAAAATACCTATTACTAGCACCTTCGCAAAACCTTCTACTGGGCCTGTTCCAAAGAACCATAAGATAATCCCTGTAAGAATGGTTGTTACGTTCGCATCAATGATTGATGAATATGCATTTTTGTAACCATCGGTAATTGCTAAACGAGAGCCTTTTCCTGCTCTTAACTCTTCTCTGATTCTTTCATAAATAAGAACGTTAGCATCAACTGAAATACCAATTGTTAAAAC
>CAJXFJ010000260.1 GCA_913052515.1 uncultured Flavobacteriales bacterium
TAAAACGTCTTGGTTACAACCAGATCTAATGTTTGATGAATTACCTGAGGTACTTGTTAAACTAAAAGAATTAGAACAAGACGGTTTAATTGAGTTTGGAAGAAAACAGATAACCGTAACGGAAAAAGGGAAACCTTTTATTAGAAATATTTGTATGGCTTTTGATTTGCTACTGCAACGTAAAAAGCCAGATACTCAACTATTTTCAATGACGGTATGATTGCCATTTTAGGAGGTGGAATTAGCGGTTTAAGTCTAGCTTATCAATTAAAGAAACAACAGAAAGAGTTTGTCATCATTGAAGCCGACAAATGGGGCGGTAAAATTCAAAGTGTTCAAGAAAATGGATTTACTTATGAATTAGGACCCAACACAGTTCTAATTAACAATAAGGCCATCAAATCCATTTTAGATGAACTTCAATTGAGTTATGAAATCATTCAACCCAATGAAGAGGCAGTTAAGAATCGCTTTGTTTTAAAAAATGGAAAGATTGAAGCCATACCCAATTCCTTTAGCTCTGCTTGGAAAAGTAAATTATTTAAGGCTTCAACACTAGCTAGTATTTTAAAAGAACCTTTCAAAAAAGCGAAAAACGGTGAAGCAGATGAGAGTTTGGCTGATTTTAGCCGACGGCGTTTTGGCAATCAAATTTATGAGGACTTTATTACTCCATTTGTTAGTGGAATATATGCTGGCGACCCTGAAAAAATGAGCATTAATCATACGCTTGCCATTTTAAAAGAAGCGGAATTAAACCATGGAAGTGTTTTAAAAGGAATGCCTAAAATCATAAAAGCTAAAAAGCAATTAAATGAAGAGTATCAGCTTCCTAAGCAAAAGATATTCACGTTTAAAAATGGGCTTCAAAAACTGGTTGACGCTATAGTAAATACACTTGGTGATAAAGAAAAAATAATTGCTCAAATAAATCAGATTGAAAAAGTTGAAAATGGCTATTCATTATTAATCAATGATGGTAAAAACGAACAAAAATTATTTGCAACTCAAGTAGTATCCACAATACCTGCATTTCATTTGGCTAAAATTTGTCATTCCATGTCCCCTAGCTTAAATAAAGCTTTGAATCAAATAAATTACGTTCCGGCAGTAGTCATGCACTGGGCCTTTCCTAAAAAAAATATAGGTTTTCAAAAAGCCGCTTTCGGAATTCTTAGTCGCAGAGACGAAAAAGTGCCCTTTTTAGGCGTTTTGTTTAATTCGAGATTTTTTCCTCATCAGGCCCCTGCCAATCAAGAGTTGATTACTGTAATTTCAGGTGGCTACAAACAGCATGAAATTTTATCTCAAACTAATCATCAGATTCTTGAAGAAGTGGAGCAATCATTACGAGAGCTTTTGAAAATTAAGGGAGAACCAAGCCTAAAACGCATTCAACGATGGGATAAAGGAATTCCACAATATGAAGTAGGACATCAAGAACTCTTAAATGAAATCAACTCCTTCGAATCATTAAACTCAGGATTTCACATTCAAGGTAACTTCAGAGGAGGGATTTCTGTCAGCGATTGCATTCAAAAATCAGTTGAACTAGCACTCAAACTATAAAAAGATGTTTTTTTATCTCTCCAAGTTTATTGAATTTATTGTTGACCCATACATCTGGTTTTTCATCATTGCCATATTGGCCTATCGCAAAATGAGCAAAGGAAAAGCAAAGCGTTTATTCTTAGGTGCTTTAGTGATTTTGTATCTTTTTTCTAATAAGTTTTTGTTTAGTGAAATGTCAATGGCTTGGGAACCGGATGGCAAGCACAAAAACGAACTCAAAGCAGAATATGAAGTTGCCATAGTGTTAGGTGGTGTTGCAGGAATTGATAAAGCACATATGCAATTACACTTTTACGAAAATGCAGAACGAATATTTAATGTACTTCCTCTTTACTTTGAAGGAAGAGTAAAAAAGATTCTTTTGTCTGGAGGTTCTGGACGTCTATTTAGTCGTGAGGAAGAAGCAACTATTTTGCAAGACTACTTATTACAAATTGGCGTTAAAGTAGAAGATTTAATCATTGAGAATAAATCTAGAAATACTTTTGAAAATGCCCTATTTAGCACACAAAAACTAAAAGAGGAGCAAATAAATGGGCCAATTTTATTATCCACTTCTGCGACTCATATGAAACGCTCATACTTGTGCTTTAAAAAACAAGGACTTGAAGTAGAACCTTTTCCTGTAGATCATGTTATCGAGGAGCGTATATTTCATTTTGATACTTTATTTCTACCCAAATCTTCCGTACTAAATAAGTGGTATTGGTTGTTACACGAATGGGTGGGAATTGTTGTTTATTCATTAATGGGGTATTGCTAGTAGACAACTAAAATAGTTTTATTTACGTTTGTACATTATTAACCTTAAATTATTGCATATGAAACAATTATTACAATTTACAATTCTCTTTTTATTCGGTCTTTCTGTAAAGGCACAAACCACAGTTAGTATTGTTGCTGATAAAGACAACACTTTATTTGAATCTGCAACAGGTAGTTTAAGCAACGGTGCAGGTGATGAATTATTTACCGGTAAAACAAACAATGGTGAAATCAGAAGAACTTTACTTCATTTTGATTTTAGTTCCATTCCTGCGAACGCGACTATCAGTTCGGTAAGTTTAAGTTTACAAGTAACCAAACAAAGAGGTGGTTCGCATTCAGTTGCATTAAGAAGACTTACCTCAGACTGGGGTGAAGGAACATCAAATGCTTCTGGACAAGGTGGCGGTGGTACTTCTGCTACAAGCGGAGATGCTACTTGGGTTCATACTTTTTTTAATACGAGTACATGGAATACAAATGGAGGTGACTTTGTCAGTCAAGTTTCTGGAACTACCACAGTTAGTGGAAACGGTGCCATTAGTATTACTGACCCACAAATGATAATTGATGTACAAAATTGGGTTGACGGAACCAATTTAAATTTTGGATGGCTAATTATTGGCGATGAAGGTCAAAATGCTTCTGCAAAACGATTTGCGTCTAGAGAGCATATTACCAATACCTTCAGACCTACTTTAACCATTACTTATAATACTTCTACTTCTATAGAAGAAAAAACAGTAGTTGCTGAAAAGTTATTTTATCCAAATCCTGTAAATGAGCAACTAAACTTATCAATTGATTTAAGTCAGTTTCAATCTCAATTAAGAATAATTGGAATTGATGGAAAAGTGGTTCAAGAAACTGCCTTAGAAAGTTCTGCTTCAATTAATGTGAGTGATTTAGCACAAGGTATTTACTTTTTAGAATTAACCGACTTAAATGGAAATATTCGATTAAGTAAGTTTATCAAACAATAATAAAACAGTCCAATAAAAAAGGCGCATCAGTTGATGCGCCTTTTTTTATGTACAGAATTTATTTAATTCTTAAGCATTCACTTTCATTGCTTCTGCCATCATTTTTCCAATCTCAGCTGGAGACTCAGCTACGCTTACTCCACAAGCTCTTAAGATTTTCATTTTAGCAGCAGCTGTATCGTCCGCTCCACCTACAATCGCTCCTGCATGTCCCATGGTTCTTCCTGCTGGTGCTGTTTGACCAGCAATAAAACCAACTACAGGCTTAGTTCCATTTTCCTTAATCCAATGAGCAGCATCCGCTTCCATTGAACCTCCAATCTCTCCAATCATTATGATACCTTCCGTAGCCGGATCATTCATTAACATTTCTACAGCTTCTTTTGTTGTAGTTCCAATGATTGGGTCACCACCAATTCCGATTGCTGTTGTAATTCCCATACCAGCTTTTACTACTTGATCAGCAGCTTCATAAGTTAAAGTACCTGATTTAGAAACGATACCAATATTACCCGCTTTAAAAA
>CAJXFJ010000261.1 GCA_913052515.1 uncultured Flavobacteriales bacterium
CATTATAAAGGTGTTTTTGGTGATTCTGAATTTAATCAGAAAAAAAAGAAAAGTCATTCCTATATAAGTTCCCGCTTCTTCTTTGAATAGTTTCCAACCATTTTGGAAATAAAGATTTGGTTTAAATTCATACCCTTCAGTTAATGGTTTTTCAAAATTTGTCATTTGATTTCTTTAAAATTTTTATAAATAAGTAATAAAAGGTAGCTTAAAAAAGTCCCTATTACTAAATATCCTAGTGGATTGTAATCTAGGGCCTCTCTAAAATTTCCATGTAAAATTGCATGAATACTTCTGCTTGTCCCACAACCCCAACATTCAAATTTTGTCCAATACTTAATCAAGCAAAATGGGGAAATGGAAATTGTTTTAGATATTCCTAAAGCTGACCATATAAGATAAACTCCTACTAGAATTATTGGCCAATGCGGTAAATTTTGTTCTAAAACCTTATTCATACTTCTCAATAGAGACATGTAAAGTACAAATTATTCCTTAGCTCTTTTATTAAAGATTAAATATCCATAGTGGAGTAAAAAACTTAGCTCAGGTGTACTCCCATCAAAGTAATTTAAACTAGCAGCTAAAGGTCCAATTCTGCTGTGGTAAACCGTAGTAAACGTGCCAATATAGTTTCTGGTTGACACTTCTTCTCCAAGCTTAGCTTCACCATTTTCAGCTACTCCAACCGATTCATAGGGCTGAAAAACATAAGCCTCTAACCTAAAATCGAGCTGTTCACGTATGGAATAAATGGTTTTCAAGCCAGCTCCTACAAAACTCATCGCTCTATATTTATCTTGAAACAACGTATTGTTCTCAAGAAGTGGGGCATAATTTGGTGCCGCAAGTATAGTTGCAGTATAGTTCTGGAAAAAAGGAAGGTCGGAGTATACTCCATGCACAGATGTTCCAATTCGGAAATGCTCTTTCTTAAAGAAGTACTTATCATATTTAAGTTGTACAATTACCCAATCGTGGCTTTGTTTAGTTTTTTGCTTCAACAATGCGGTAGAGCCGGGTTTCGTTTTCTCTGTGCCATCTAAATAACGGAGCATAAACTCAAATTGACTTCCCTTACTTGGATACATTTTCCGATTTAATGAGTTGAATTCATACTTGGCAAAGGTTGAAAAGCCTTCAAACTTGGTTAGATCAGAAGTATCTCCACGATCAAAATTATCGTTTTGGTAATATTCATATTCTTGCCACAAGTAACTACCACCTAGACTGATTTTTCCTTTAGTTAAAACAGGAAGCCCTAAGTGCGTTTCCCAATACTGCTCCGAATCTATGATATAAGGTGGGTCATTTTCTTCAATAAAGCTAGAACGTCCATTGAAATAATCAAATTGATTAATCGTGTATTGACTTTGAATATACAATGGTATATCAAAAGGAATATCCCAACGAACGCCACCTTCTACAGATGTGTAAAAACTACCAAAGTAGATATTACCATGTAGTTTGAGTCCAGTAGCTTGTAGAATGTTGTAATCCAATTGAAAAAATCCTGTGCTAAAAGGTTTAGAAGCTACAATTCCTCCAAATTCAGCCCGAAAAGCTTTTTCTTTCTTAAAATCTAAATCGACTTGAAACGACTTGGAGGTCTTATTATAAAAGGAGGTTGGGTAAATACTTTTTATTTTTTCATCTGAGGCTAATTTAAAAAGTTCATTTTCAAGCTTTTTAACCCCAAAAGAAGTATCTATTTTTAGCCTTCTTTTAAAATAGGTCGTTTGATTGGGATGAATTCCAGTACAATTTAAGTCGTTGAATTGTAGTGTCGGTTTTTGTTTATTAAAAGCCAACCTTCGTTCTGAAATAAGTTCTCTTGAATCATTTGCAATCCCCTTTTTGATTTCATCTAAACTAGCCAAACAACTTTCGTAACCTCTTTGAATGGCCTCATTATTATCTAGAAAATCAAAGGTTGAAATATCTTCTACATTTGAATTAACAATAACGCCCTGACTGCAATTAATTTCAAACTCTGAGCTTTTAATCAGCATACTTTTGATTTGAGAAACCAAATTATCTGCGTCAGGTGGAGGAGTTTTTGTTGTTACATTACTTGCAATAATAAAGTCGGGCTGAAATTCCTGACACATGACATCAACTGGAAAGTTATTATATAAACCTCCATCAAACATAATATTTCCATTTAAGCTTATTGGAGCAAGGTAAAACGGATAAGTCATTGAAGCCCGAATAGCTGTAGCCAAGTCACCAGCTTTTAAAATGGTTTGTTCCCTTTTTGTAATGTTTGCCGCTAGACATCTAAAAGGAATCATTAAACTATCAAAGTTGTTGTTTGCCAAAGCATTTGGTTGAGAAAATAGACTCATTAAACCAAAGTCGATTGGTGTGGAGGAAACAAAATTGGTAGGAATGTTAGCCTCAAAAATGGAATCTAGATTAAAGTTCCAACCTATAATTCCGGCTTTGGGTTCACTTTTTTTCAGATAAAAACTATGCTCAGGATTTAAGATTCCACTAGCTGAATTTCTAAATTCTTCTGAAGTTACAATTTGCTCAATTTCATCTGGTGAATATCCAGAAGCATAAAGGCCTCCAATTAATGCCCCTACTGATGTGCCAACTATGTAATCTACTTTAATTTGGTTTTCTTCTAGGGCTTTTAGAACTCCCACATGAGCCATACCTGAAGCACCACCACCACTTAATACCAATCCTACTTTTTGCGCATTTAGCTGAGCAGAAATGAGTAAAAAGAGTAAGTAGATTGCCTTTTTCATGGAGCTTTTTCTATCCGAACTCTAAAAGTAGCAAATTTGGTCTTGCTTCACAGTAAGCTATTTCAGACGGTTTCTTTCTTTGTTGAATGGAAACTTATGATTTTGGATTAATCGATTCAATAATATCATGTATGGTTATGATATGAACTTCGCCTGATCTGTTCTTTACTAAAACTGCTCTATTCTTCTTGTCAATTTTTTTTGCAATTTCATCCAAAGAAGCATTGCCATCCACAAATTCGTAAGGCGTTTCCATAACATCTTTCACCTGAGCTTCTTTTAATTCGGGTTCATTTAACAGTCTAGTATAAATGGAATCATTTACAGATCCTGTAAATGATTCACCTTCTACCACTGGAACTTGAGATATATTGTACTGAGTCATTTTGTTCAACACATCACCAAGCCTGTCATCTGCTTGAGCTGTAATTAACCTTTTTCCTTCATGCGAACGAATCAGACTCATGGCATTTACTTTTTCTGCTTCCATAAATCCACGGTCTCTTACCCAATCATCGTTAAACATTTTACCCACATAACGGCTACCATGATCATGAAATAAAACAACTACCACATCATCTTTGGTTAATTGCTCTTTCATTTGCAAAAGGCCTGCTACAGCTGAACCTGCAGAATTTCCCATGAAAAAGCCTTCTTCTCTCGCTAAGCGGCGAGTCATGATTACACCATCTTTATCTGTTACTTTTTCAAAGTGGTCAATTAAATCAAAATCAACATTTTTTGGTAAAATATCTTCTCCAATTCCTTCTGTAATGTAAGAGTAGATTTCATTTTCATCGAATACGCCAGTTTCATGGTATTTTTTGAAAACTGATCCATAAGTGTCAATTCCCCAAATCTTAATATTCGGGTTCTTTTCTTTTAAATATTTAGCCACACCTGAAATAGTTCCTCCGGTGCCAACTCCTACAACAAAATGAGTTATTTTTCCTTCAGTTTGTTCCCAAATTTCAGGTCCTGTTTGCTCGTAATGTGCTGTTCTATTTGAAAGGTTATCGTATTGATTTGGGTAAAATGAATTTGGAA
>CAJXFJ010000262.1 GCA_913052515.1 uncultured Flavobacteriales bacterium
AAACAAAACCGCAAAACGGTTTTTGCTAAGTGCTAAACTGCAAATAGTATCTTTATCAAATCCACAACGACACCATACAGTAACCGTTAGCAAAAATCACCCTAATTTGACATTAAGATTATTAACTATTCTTTTCACTCTTGCTACAGTAGATGTTTTTACACAAAGCATATTCTACTTCGACTATCAAATTGATAGTTCAAAATTTGCTCAACTAGAAAAGATGAACAACACTGCCGAGAAGAGTTATGAAGACTATGTTTTCTTTGAATCGCCAATGATTCCTCTAGCAAACTCTGAGACTAAAGAATTACTTGCTAAGAAATCAAAACTTGACTTAAACTATAAAAATGAAATTAGGGCATACATCAAATTCAATGACTCATTTGACACATTAAAAGTATTAGGCTATTCTCTGATTAACTATGTAAAAAATAAGCCAATTATTCTTTACATGTTACCTCTAATCTCAATTGAACATAATACTGAACCTTCTGATTATATGACCATAACAGAAGTATTGTACTACTCATTGAGAGATTATATGAAATCAGGAACTAAACATAGACTAATTCCGGCTGAATATGATTTAAAAAATGAATTTGAGATTTTAAAGCCTTTCTTCTATAGCTTCACAGACGCAGAATGGAGACTATACAGAGACCCGTTTAACAATGAGAGTATTGTTCAAGACAGAATGGAAGCTCACCACTTCGTATCCAACGGAGACTCTATTTATATCTCGTATAACAAGTTTCCAATTCCTGAAAAAATGAAATTTATTTTTGACACAAAAGTTCATTTAGATTCAAGGATTGAATACAATCATTATGAGTGGCATTCCAACAATATGACTAATATGCTCATAACTTTTGACTTTGAAAACATTGGACTTGAGTTTAAATCAAAAAACGAAATAAGATCATATTGGGCTTTATATAACGACATTCAAAGTTTTATAAATAGAAATGAAACATATAAAGTCGCTTGCAATCTATTTTTTAGTGAAGCAATTAGGAATAAATTCATAGCGGTTGAATATAATTATTAAATAAAAAACTTTTGCTAACACCAGTAGCTGATCCCTTCTCCCGCGAGACAAGTGGGGAGTCAACAAAGTTTAAGTCTAATTTAGTGTAAAGGATGTATCTATTACTAGCAATTTGAAAAAATTGCACAAACCACATTTTGTACATATTTTTGTACATAATAAAATACATTTTTATGCTAATTACAACAGTTTCTGACTTTAGAAAGGATATTAAAACTTACTTGGACAGGGTAGTAAAGAACTTTGAAACCTTGATTATCAATCGTGGTAAAGATTCAGGAATAGTGGTTATGTCGTTACAGGAATATAATTCATTAATGGCTACAAACCACGAACTTTCCTCACGAAAAAATGAAATGAGATTGGATTCCGCCATCGAAAAGCTTAATAAGGGAGAATCATTTAATAAAGAGCTAATCGAAGACTGACTATGAAATTTGTGTTTGTTGACGAGTCTTGGGAAGATTACTTGTATTGGCAAAAAACGGACAAAAAGAAATTGAAAAAAATAAACGAGCTTTTAAAAGAAATAGCTCGCAATCCTTTTGACGGGATTGGAAAACCTGAACCTTTAAAACATAAATACGCAGGATTTTTGTCCAGACGAATCGATAGTGAACATAGGTTGATTTATAAATACAATGAGGGAGAGATTTTAATTGCGAAATGCAGATTTCATTATGATTGAAAAAACTGATACCAATACCGGTAGCTGATCCCGCCTCCCGTGAGACAGCTGCACAACCCTCTATTTATCAAAAAGAAACACATGGTAAGCCCTTTGGAGATTCTAAGACAGAATATACAAACCATTAAAAAAATTTCCTTTTGAACTTTTTAAAACCTCTTGCTTGCGCTTTTTGTCTAATACTTTTTGCATGCAGTCATCAAGACAATGCTACCGAAAAACAAACGTCAACCCGAACCCACGAACTAAACTTGAATCAACAAACCCTCCTTGATTTAATCCAAGAAAAAGACAGCTTGCTTTTTGATATTGGGTTCAATCAATTAGACACCTTGCAAGTTGCAAAACTTGTATCAGCTGACTTTGAGTTTTATCATGATGAACACGGCATTATTGAATCTAAAAGCAGTTTTATAAAAAGTATAATTGGCATCAAAGAATTGCCATTTAAAACTTGGAGAGTTTTACAAGAAGAGTCCATGGAAGTATTTCCTTTATATAAAGAGAATGGCCAAGTTTTATATGGAGCCATTCAAAATGGGATTCATGAGTTTTACCAACAGCCTGAAGGTAAAGATGCACGTAAGAGCAGTCGAGCAAGATTCACTCATTTATGGATTATTGAAGATGGAGAATGGAAATTAAAACGCGTGCTCAGTTATAATCATCATCTTCCAAATTAAAGACAAAATCCAGCTTCATCAATAATCATTAACACTCCTTACTTACAGGCTAAAACTTGCTGAATCACTTCAATCCTTCCAATAAATCAAAACCCCATACAAGCGGGAGAAAGTAGTAAACGATTACGCTAAGGATTAGAATAGAAATTAAGTTTAACCACACCCCACAGCGAATCATATCGTTCATTTGAATATAACCTGAACCAAAAACCAAGGCATTAGGCGGGGTAGCAACTGGCAACATAAATGCACAGGAAGCTGCCACCGTTGCTCCTGCCAAGAGCAAAAAAGGATGTACTCCAATTATTACAGCTAAAGCCGCTAATATGGGTAATAAAATGGTGGTGGTCGCCAAATTCGAAGTCACTTCCGTTAAGAAGTTAACTGTTGCTACAATGACCAATAGCAAAATAAAAATGGAAACACCTTGCAAAGCATGTAACTGCTCCCCTACCCATTGTGCCAAGCCACTGTTTTCAAATCCAATGGCCAAGGCTATTCCTCCGCCAAATAAAAGTAAAACTCCCCAGGGTAATCGAACGGCTTCCTGCCACTTTAACAACTTTTCTCCATCCTTTCCAGAAGGCACAATAAACATCAATAGTGCGCCAATCAGGGCGATGATGGTATCATCAATTTCAGGAATAAATTTTTTCAATAAAAATGAGCGGCACACCCAAGCTATAGCAGTTAAACCAAAAATGGCTAAAACCATTTTCTCTTGCTTGCTCATTGGTCCCAATTCTGCCAATTGAGTCTTAATAACAGCCCTACCTCCTTCAAATTTTAGCCCTTGCAAGGAGAAAGCAAATCGGCTCATATACACCCAACAAATAAATAAGAGCAAGATTGAAACCGGAAAACCAAAGGAAAACCACTGTAAAAATGAAATTTCTATCCCATAGATTTCTTCTACCACACCAGCAAATATTAAGTTTGGTGGAGTTCCTACCAAAGTTGCCATACCTCCAATGGAAGCGCTATAAGCAATGGAAAGCATTAAGGCTTTTTTAAACTGAGCACTTTGTTGAGGATCAATCGTTGCTCCTAATTGGGCCACTACAGCCATACCAATGGGTAAAATCATGACTGTGGTTGCCGTATTGGAAATCCACATGGAAAGCAAAGCCGTGCTGAGCATAAAACCCAACATGATGTTGACCAAACTTGTTCCTACCAAACGAATAATTTGCAAGGCAATTCGTTTGTGTAATTGCCACTTTTCAATGGCTATAGCCAAAATAAATCCACCAACAAATAAATAAATGTACTTATGTCCATAAGCAGCTCCAGTAGCTTCTATGCTGCTAACACCAAGCAATGGAAATAAAATGAGTGGTAACAAAGCGGTCGCTTCAATGTCGATGGCTTCCG
>CAJXFJ010000263.1 GCA_913052515.1 uncultured Flavobacteriales bacterium
GGAATTAAACACTTTGGGTTATGTGTACCTCAGGTCAGGTAAAATTGATGAAGCTTTAATGGTTTTTTATATGAATATGCTTTGTTATCGCTACAATCCCAATATGTATGATAGCTATGCTGAAGCCTTGGAAGTACAAGGAAATGACAAGGCTGCACTTCAATATTATAAAATAGCCTTAGAAAAAGAACCCAAGAGCGAACACGCACTAGAACGAATTGAGGTATTGGAAAAGAAGCTGGCTGAGGAGGAGCAAGATGAAGAATTGGAAGAATAATATTGGTTAAAGCGAACTCAATCTACCCGTCAGAAATATTTTTAATGCTGATTAAGGCAAAACTGTCAACTAAACTGTCACCTTAAAAGTTTGTATGACTTATTAGTTTCAAAGATTTCCTCCGTTTCATTTCGGGCATCTCAAAAAAGGGCGGCATTCAACAAAATCCCGCCTTGCTAAGGCAAGTCATCTGATTTTTTATTCCCTGCACTTACAAGCAAGCTTGACGTTTGGGGAAGTATTGAAAACTTGTATTTCGTTTTGAATTTCTCAAGATTCCCTCCACTTCGTTTCGGGCATCCCTGAGGTGGGAGGCTTCAGCAAAATCCCACTTTGCATTCGCAAAGGCTGGGATTTTTTTATTCCCTGCACTTACAAGCAAGCTTGACGTATGGGAATAAAAAAATCCCGCAGTTTTCACTGCGGGATTTTTCTGGCGGAGAAAGAGGGATTCGAACCCCCGATACCTTTCGGTATGCCGGTTTTCAAGACCGGTGCATTCAACCGCTCTGCCATTTCTCCGCTGCAAAAGTAACAAGGCTTTTTCTATTAATTAACTTTTCTGAAACGAAATTTTAATTTTTGGTGTCTTCTATCTGTAATTTTGTTTCTATGAAGAAATTATTTTTTATTTTCACCTTAATAATCAGCCACTTATCAATTTTTAGTCAAATCAACTTAGTTTTAGACTATGCCAGTTTTTATTTGCCTGAAAATCGTCCTTACCTCGAAGTTTACCTTTCTATTAAAGGAAATTCGCTCAAATATGTTGAAAATGAAGCAGGTAAAAGCCAAGCATTTATTGAACTGACTTACCTTATTGAAAAAGGAGATAGCGTAGTTGCCTATGAAAAATTTCAAATGAATAGTCCACTTTACAGTGCTGAAGAGGATTTATTAGATATGCGAGACCTAAAGCGAATTCCTCTAGACAATGGGAATTATAAATTCACGCTAATTGCAAAAGACCTAAATAGCGGACAAAAAGTAGAAAGCTCACAGCTCATTAAAAGCATTGACTATGGGAACAACTACTCTATTTCAGACATTCAATTACTAAATAGTATTACTCAAACCCAAGCAGGTGGCCTTTTTGAAAAAAATGGCTATGCCTTTGAACCTAATTTTGATCATTTCTTTGGTCCCAATTTAAATCAACTTGCTTTTTATTGTGAAGCTTATCCTAGCAATCAAGAAACAGCCGATTCTCTTTTTATCGTAAACTACTCCATTCGGGAAGCTTCATCAAATAAGATTGCAGCCAACTTAAATGGATTTAAAAGAGTGAGCTTAAACCAAACAAGACCTATCAGTCAGCTAATTGATTTAAAAAACCTGCCTTCGGGAAAGTATAATTTACTGGTAGAATTAAAGAATAAAGCAAACGAAACAGTGACTTCAAAATCTGTCACTTTCTACCAAAGTAACCCTAATTTGGTTGACTATTCCACAGTAAATGCTGTAAATACCTTTGTAGATACCATGACTAACAAGGAGGAGCTAGCTGAATACATTCGAAGTTTAAGCCCAATATCTTCAGCTGCAGAAAGGGAGTTTGCACAAAATCAATTAGCATATGCTGATTTAAAGTTTATGCAGCGTTATTTTTTAAACTTTTGGAAAACAAGAAACTTAGAAAACCCTCATCAAGAATGGTTGCTTTATCACCAAGAAGTTAAAAAAGTAGATATGCTATTTGCATACGGTAAAACAAAGGGCTACAAAACTGAACGAGGGCGAGTTTATTTACAATACGGTCCACCAAGTACCATTTTTGACATGCCTTACGAACCACAATGCTATCCTTATTCTATTTGGCATTACAATAAGTTAAAAGATCAGACCAATAGAAAACTAATATTCTTTAGCCCAACCATGGAAATTTTGGGTTATGAAGTCTTGCATTCAAACATACCTGGAGAGGCTTATGATTTGAACTGGGAATTAAGCTTAATAAGAAAATCTACATTCTTAAGAGCAACAGAAGAATCTCCTGAAAATTCGGTGATTAATGAAAAAGCGAGAGATTTGTGGGAGAATCCGCGCTAAGCTTCAAGTATCATTATTTTTGCGGCCTAATTATCACTTATGCAAAATTCAGTGGCAGTTGTCATTCTTAATTGGAATGGACAAAAACACCTCGAAACTTATTTACCTTCTGTTACTGCTCACTCAAAAAATGCCACCATTTATTTAGCAGATAATGATTCTACCGATCAATCGGTTCAATTTGTTAAGGAGCATTATCCTGAGATTAAAATTATACTGAACAAAGAAAATGGTGGCTTTGCAAAAGGCTATAATATGTGTTTGCAAAATTTATCAGAGGAGTACTTTGTTTTGCTCAATTCTGATGTGGAAGTAACACCAAATTGGATTGAACCTATAGTGAATTTCATGAGCAATCATTCCAAAGTGAGTATTGCTCAACCAAAAATCAAGTCTTATCGCGATAAAACCTATTTTGAATATGCCGGAGCTGCTGGAGGTTTTATTGACTTTCTAGGATACCCTTTTTGCCAAGGTAGAATTTTTCAAAGTATGGAAAAGGACCATGGGCAGTATAATGAGAATAAAGAAGTTTTTTGGGCTACTGGAGCTTGTATGTTTATTAAGTCTGAAGTTTTTAAAGCATTAGGTGGTTTTGACGAACGCTATTTTGCCCACATGGAAGAAATTGATTTGTGTTGGAGAGCTAAAAACTTAGGGCATAAAGTCTATTACATTGCAGAAAGCGAAGTTTACCACTTAGGTGGTGGAACTATGCAGAATACCAATCCTAGAAAGACATTTCTAAACTTTAGGAATAGCTTGCTTACGCTCCATAAAAATGATCGCAGTGGATTCAGAACTTTAAAGGTTTTGGTCAGATTGATTTTAGATTTTCCTGCTTTTATAAAATTACTTTTCGATAGTGGATTTACACATGCCTTAGCCATTCTCAAAGCACACTTTTCATTCTACCAAATGAAAAAACAAAAATCGCCTAGCTCTTCAATTAATCTTACAGGGATGTATCAAAAAAGTATAGTGAAGGAATACTTTTTATTGAAAAGGAGAAAATTTACTCAATTAAAAAACGAAGACATTCTGTCGATTAAATAAGCTGGAGGTTTGCACAACCTCATACTTTCCATACTCATGAATAAAAGTGTGGTTTCAGCTTTCACCAATAATTCCCCATCACGTAAAATTCGGTAGTGAAAGAGCATACTGCTTTTAGGCATTACTCGAATTTCACACTCCACCTCTATTTCATCATCGTACTTGGCTGCTCGCAAATAAGTAATATTCATATCACGAACCGGCATGGCTACCCCCATTTCTTCCATTTGTTTATAAGAGATACCAATCTTTTTCATGGCTGCTACCCTACCCAATTCTAAATACTGAGCATAGTTCCCATAGTATACAAATCCCATTTGGTCTGTTTCTGAATACCTTACTCTAATTTTAATGCTTTCTTTTATCATGGCCTTGAAATTTTGCACCTAATTATTAAAAATAAAGTTA
>CAJXFJ010000264.1 GCA_913052515.1 uncultured Flavobacteriales bacterium
CGAGAAGAAAACAAATTGAAAAAACAGCAATCATGAGAAAAGTAGTACAAGTAATATCCTTGATTCTGTTTCTATTTCCTTCATTGGGTAAAGGACAGACCTTAGACGATTATTTAGTAATTGCAGCAGAAAACAATCCTGACTTAAAAGCAAGCTACACACAGTTTAAAGCTGCATTGCAAAGAGTGAATCAAGTGAATGCTTTGGCTGATCCCCGATTATCTTTTGGTTACTTCATTAGCCCAATTGAAACAAGAGTTGGTCCACAACGAGCAAGATTATCTTTAACGCAAATCTTCCCTTGGTTCGGTACTTTAAAAGCAAAAGAAAGTTCTGCAAAATTCTTTGCAGAAGCGAAGTACCAACATTTTTTAGATCAAAAGAATAAACTCTTTTGGCAGGTTCATCAGGCATATTACCCTTTGCTTGAGCTTGATAAACACATTGACTTGGTTCAGGAGAACATAGGAATTCTAAAAACCTACAAACGCTTAGCCACTTCTGCCTATGAAAACAATCGAGGTTCTTTAGCGGATGTAATCAGGGTGGACATTATGATTGAAAATGCAGATACAGAATTGAGCATTTTAAAAGATCAAAAAGTTCCACTAAGAGTAAATTTTAACCGTTTGCTTAATCGTGCGGATACTGCAATAGTTCAACTATCAGAACCTTTGGATTTTAAGCCTGTAGAGCAAGACTATCGGAAAGACAGTTTATTAGTAAAAAACCCACAGCTTACTGCCTTGGATTTGCAAAATGAAGCCATAAAAGCCAACGAGCAAGTAGCAAAAAAAGCTGCCTACCCACAATTTGGTGTCGGGGTAGATTATGCTTTCATTGGGGAACGAACCGATGTAAATATTCCTGATAACGGTCAGGATGCTTTTATGCCAATGGTATCCATGCGTATTCCCATTTTTAGAAAGAAATACAAAGCAGCCATTAAAGAAGCTGAATTGGGTCAAGAGTCAATTCAATACCAAAAAGAGGCAGTAAAGAATCGACTAATTAGCAATTATGAGCAAGTTGCTTTTCAACTTAGAAAAGCAGAAGACTTAATTCAATTGTACGATAGTCAAATTAAAAAATCCAATCAATTGATTCAGCTACTTTACAGCTCATACAGCAATTCTGTTGAGGATTTTGAAGAAGTGCTGCGAATGCAACAGCAACTTTTGAAGTACGAAATGGCAAAAGTTACAGCATTGAAAAATCATAAAATGTCCTTAGCAGAAATTGAATATTTAACCTTTAATAATTAAACAAATCATGAACAAAAAAAAGACAAAACTTATAATGGCCTTAGGCTCTATTGTTATTCTAATTGCCTGCGGCAGTAAAGAAAACAGACAAAGTGTAGAAGTAAATACGGTTAAAGAAGTTAAGAAAGAAAAACAGCTAACAGCAGACATAGCAGATGCCTCTTTTAAGGATGGAATGACGGGAAAAGCATTCCACAATTACTTGCAATTGAAAATGGCTTTGGTCAACAGTGATGCCGATGAAGCTGCTAAAGTTGCTGCAAATATGGCGGAAGGGTTTACCGATGAAAGAGCTGAAATTAAAACCTTAGCGGAAGGTATTGCAAACAACACCGATTTAGAAGAACAGCGAAGTCTATTTTCAAATTTAACGTTGCAGCTTTCTCCTTTGATTGAACAAAACCTAGCAGCAGGCACCATCTATAAAAAGTATTGTCCTATGGCTTTTAATGGAGATGGTGCATATTGGCTTTCAGACGTAACCGAAATCAATAACCCTTATTTCGGTAGTAAAATGCTGCGATGCGGAAAAATAGATCAAACAATTTCAAAATAGTTAAACCTTAAATAAAATGAAAAAATGGAAAATAGTAGTTATTTAAAATTTGCCGCTATGATGGCGGTTTCTTTCGTAGTAATGTATGCTGTAATGTTTTTGAATGCAAATGTTTTCGACCATGTTATGCTCAGCACCACAAGGACTTACATGACGATATTGATGATAGCTCCAATGGCAGTTTCTATGTTATTGTTTATGTGGAAGATGTATAAAAATAAAGTTGTTAACTACATTATTCTTGCAAGTTCTGTAGTTGTTTTTGTAGCTACGCTATTCATGCTGAGAAACCAAACACTTATAGCCGATGTGCAATGGATGAAAGCTATGATACCCCACCACTCTTCCGCTATTATGGTAAGTCAGAAAGCTCATCTCAAAGATCCTGAAGCCATCAAGTTAGCTGAAGAAATTATTGAAGCTCAAAAACGAGAAATTGCTCAAATGAAGAAAATGATTTATCGCTTAGAAAAAGAGAAATAAACGATTATGGAACAGCATCAAAATCATACGCACCAACATGGCAACCATGAAGGACACCATGACCAACATGATGAGGGTCACGATCATCATAACCATCACGAAATGATGATTGAAGATTTCAAGAAACGGTTTTGGGTGTCCTTGGTCATAACCTTACCAATTATTGTATTAGCACCCATGATTCAGCAATTGTTGGGTTATGAGTTGAGATTTCAGTATGATCGTTTCGTACAATTCACATTGTCTACTATCGTTTTCTTCTACGGCGGTAAGCCCTTCCTTACAGGTTTAGTTGATGAGTTGAAGAAGAAAGCTCCGGGAATGATGACCTTGATCGCATTGGCTATTTCTGTCGCATATTTCTATAGCTCGGCCGTTGTTTTTGGATTAGAAGGTAAAATTTTCTTTTGGGAATTAGTTAGTTTAATAGACATCATGTTACTTGGGCATTGGATTGAAATGAAATCCGTAATGGGTGCTTCCAATGCTTTAGAGGAATTAGCGAAAATGATGCCTTCAACCGCTCATAAAATCGAGCAGGATGGGAATACCAAAGAAGTTGATGTTTCAGAGCTAATGCAGGACGACATAATCTTGGTTCGTCCGGGGGAAAAGATAGCTGCTGATGGTGAGATTGTTGAAGGTAAAAGTTCAATTAATGAATCCATGTTAACAGGAGAGTCGAAACCTGTAACAAAAAAAGAAGGAGATGAAGTAATTGCCGGTTCGGTCAACGACAACGGATCATTAAAAGTAAAAGTTAAAAATATTGGGGAAGACTCCTACCTGTCGAAAGTGATCGGCATGGTTAAGGAAGCTCAGCAGACTAAATCAAAAACACAAAATTTGGCGAATAAGGCTGCTGCTTGGCTCTTTTATCTCGCCTTAGGTTCGGGAGTAATTACCCTTTTCAGTTGGTTGGCCATAGGTAAAGAATTTGAGTATGCCTTAGAGCGAATGGTTACTGTGATGATTATTTCCTGCCCACACGCTTTAGGTTTGGCAGTTCCTTTGGTGGTTGCAATTTCAACTGCTGTTTCAGCACAAAAAGGCTTACTCATAAGAAATAGAACTGCCTTTGAAAATGCTCGAAAGATTACCGCCATAATCTTCGATAAAACCGGAACCTTAACTAAGGGAGAATTTGGCGTGAATAAAATTGAAAGTGTAGTTCAAGAAATTACCAATGAAGAACTACTTCGATTGGCGGCTTCCTTAGAGGCTAATTCTGAACACCCCATAGCATCGGGTATCGTCAAAAAAGCTAAAGAATCGGATTTAAAGCTAAAAGAGCCAAAAGACTTTGAAAGTATTACGGGAAAAGGAATTACTGCACAAATAGATGGAAAAACGATTAGTGTTGTAAGTCCGGGCTACTTAGAAGAAAAAAATATTGAACAACCTAAAGGTGCATTTGAGAACGAGGCTGAAACCGTTGTGTTTGTGCTTCAAAATGAAAAATTGATTGGTTTTATTGC
>CAJXFJ010000265.1 GCA_913052515.1 uncultured Flavobacteriales bacterium
CTACAATCAAGATTTGTTAGATCAGCGAATTTACCAAGACCCTAATAGTAGAGACATTAGCTCATTATACTTAGATGACGGTTACCTTTTCTTTCAACCCAATGTTGTAGAAACAGAAGTTAGAAACGATACTATTGATTTTGAGATTAGACTGAGAGAAGGGAAACAAGCTAGAATAAATGAAGTAACTATTGTTGGAAACACAAAAACCAATGATCATGTTATTCGACGTGAAATAAGAACCTATCCAGGTCAATTGTTTAGCCGGTCAGACATTATTAGAAGTCAGAGAGAGTTGATGCAACTAGGTTATTTTAATCAAGAAAAATTGGGTGTAAACCCGGTTCCTGATCAAGCAAGCGGAACTGTAGATATTGAGTATGTAGTAGAAGAGCAACCTTCTGACCAAGTAGAACTTTCCGGTGGCTGGGGTGGTGGCCGAGTTGTTGGTAGTCTCGGTTTAACTTTTAATAATTTCTCTGCTCGCAAATTTTTCAAAAAAGATGCTTGGAGACCATTACCATCAGGTGATGGGCAACGATTAAGTTTACGTGCTCAAACAAATGGTCAATTTTTCCAATCTTATAACATTTCTTTTACAGAGCCATGGCTTGGTGGTCGAAAGCCAAATAGTTTAAGCATTAGTGCCTACTATTCGCAACAAACCAATGGGGCTAGTAAATTTATAACTGACTCCGAAGGTCAAAAAGTCACCAATCCGAATCGTCAATTTTTGGGAATATGGGGTAGTTCAATTGGCTTGGGTCAGCGATTAACTTGGCCTGATGATTATTTTCAGTTTTACAATGAAGTAAGCTATCAATATTACGATCTACAAAACTGGGGAAATTTCATTTTTGGAACAGGATACGCTCATAACTTAAGCTTTAGAACTCAGTTTTCAAGAAACTCTGTAGATGCTCCAATTTATCCAAGAAGAGGGTCAAATACTTCAATTTCATTACAGTTCACTCCTCCTTACTCTTTCTTTGATGGAAGAACAGACTATGATGAGTTAAGCAATCAAGAGCGATATAAATTCATTGAATTCCATAAATGGAAATTTAACTCCTCATGGTTTACCACTTTAACAGGAAAACTGGTTTTAAACAGTAAAATAGGATTTGGATATTTAGGATCTTATAATGAATCATTAGGTCAATCTCCTTTTGAAAGATTTTATTTAGGGGGCGATGGTTTAAGTGGTTTTAATTTAGATGGTAGTGAGATTATTGCACTCAGAGGTTATGGAGATCGAATTTTGTCTCCCTCTGTAGGGGCCTCTGTAGTAAGCAAATACACGATGGAAGTCCGTTATCCTTTCTCTTTAAATCCAACCGCAACCATTTATGGCCTAGCTTTTGTAGAGGCAGGTAACTCATGGTTCGATTTCAGTGAATTTGCGCCATTTGAAGTGAGACGTTCAGCAGGACTTGGAGTTAGAATTTACATGCCATTCTTTGGTCTGCTTGGGTTAGATTGGGGATACAGGTTTGATGAAGTTCCAGGAAGAACAGACCCAAGTCAAAAAACAGAGTTTCACTTCACTATTGGCGGAAATATCGGAGGTTGGTAACCAAATAAAATAAAAAAATGAAAAAGCTATTAATTTTTATTTTCTTCACCGTTTCCTTAACTAGTGTTCAAGCACAAAAGTTTGCCTACATTGATACAGAATATATTTTAAAAAACATACCTGAATACAAAGAGGCCCAAAAGCAACTAGATGCACTTTCAAAGCAATGGCAAGAGCAAATTGATAGAAAGTATGAAGACATTGAAAAAATGTACCAAGATTATGAAGCTGAGGAAATTCTTTTAACCGAAAGCATGAAGAATAAAAGGCGAGAAGAAATTTTAGAAAGAGAAGAAGAAGCAAGAAAGTTTAAGCAGGAAAAATTTGGCGTAGATGGAGAGCTCTTTAAGAAACGAAAAGAATTAATTAAACCAATTCAAGAAAAAATATATAAAGCAGTGCAGGAAACTGCCAATATCGGACGGTACTCTATCATATTTGACAAAGCAAGTAGAGGTTTAACCATGGTATATACCAATCCGAAATATGATAAAAGTGACGACATTCTTAGAAGAATGGGTTACAAACCTGGAGGTAATCAAGATTAATATATAAACACTAGACTATAACTTAAAAACTAATACAATGAAAAAGTTCGTAATCATTTTTGCTACTTTATTAAGCACATCAGCCTTTGCACAAAAGCTTGGACACATCAACTCAAATGAACTACTACAAGCTATGCCTGAGCGCACTCAAATAGAAGCAGAAATTAAAAAATATGCCAAAGAATTAGAAGCTCAGCTTTCAACAATGACGCAAGAGTATCAATTGAAAGTTCAAAATTATCAAGCGAAAGAGGCAAGTATGACTGAAGCGATTAAAGAAGATAAAATTCAGGAAATAACCAATTTGGAAGAAAGAATCAATCGTTTTCAGCAAACCGCTCAAAAAGATTTACAAGCTAAAGAAGAAAGCTTACTCGACCCAATAATTGAAAAAGCTAGAACCGCTATTGAGGAAGTAGCTAAAGAAAATGGGTATTCATACATTTTTGATTCTGGGGTTGGAGTTCTTCTTTATCAAAAAGACTCAGACAACATCATGCCTTTAGTAAAAAAGAAATTAGGCTTGTTGTAATTCATTGAATAAATAAATTACTTTAGAAGCATCTGTTAAACAGATGCTTTTTTTGTTATGAATAATAATCCCATTGGCATATTTGATAGTGGTATAGGTGGTTTAACTGTTGCACACGCTATACAAAAATTACTACCCAACGAATCACTAGTATACTTTGGCGACACCGCACATTTGCCTTACGGTGACAAAGAGCCCTATTCAATCAAACATTATTCGGTTGAGATTGCTAAATTTTTACTTGCTAAAGAGGCTAAAGTAATTGTAATGGCTTGTCATACAGCTTCCTCTATTGCCTATAATGAAGTAAAAAGAATTGTTGGAAAAAAAGCCATTGTTCTTAATGTGGTAGACCCAGTAATTTCCATTCTAAGTAAAATAGAAGCTAAGAATAGCAAAGTCGGGGTAATTGGAACCAAGGGAACTATCCAATCCAAAGTATATCCCAAAAAAGTCTTACAAACCAATGGACAATTAAACATTTCTTGTTTAGAAACTCCTTTGCTATGTCCCATGATTGAAGAGGGTTTTATTGATGACCAAATAAGTCAAACAGTAATAAATCGATATTTGGGAAATGACACTTTAGCAAACATCAATCACATTGTTTTAGCATGTACTCATTATCCACTTATAAAAAAACAAATTGCCAAATTCTACGGTAAATCAGTAGATGTTATAGACCCATCTGAAGTTGTTGCTTTGAGTGTAGAGCAACTTTTAAGTGAAAAGAAAATGTTGCGTGACCAAAAATTAAATCCTGAGCATCATTTTTATGTTTCAGATTACACTCAGTCTTTTGAAAAAAGTACTCGTTTCTTCTTTGGAGAAAAAGTAAAACTAGAAAAAGGTTCTATCTGGAGTTAAGCAATTAATCCTGAAACCAAGAAGCGTACTTGACATAGCTAGATGCAATTCGCTCAATCTCCCCTTCAGCCAAATCTGCACTAACTTCCTTTACCTTTTTTGCTGGAACACCAGCGTAAATTGTTCCTGCTTCTACCACTGTATTTGCTAATACTACTGCACCTGCCGCAATGATTGAACCTTCTTTCACAACAGCATGGTCCATGACAATACTTCCCATACCAATAAGTACATTGTCTTCTATGGTACAAC
>CAJXFJ010000266.1 GCA_913052515.1 uncultured Flavobacteriales bacterium
CCTATTTAAAAAAGAATGAGTCTTTCGCAGGAGTAAAAGAAGCCATTGCAAATTCTCAAGAAATTAGAAGTGTTTTTGCGAGTTTGAAAGAAGAAAAGGCAGTGAAAGCAACACAAGCAAAAGACAGCAAAAAAATGGTTTTTGGAGGTGACAAGCGAATTTTGATTACCAAAGAGCAGTTTGCTGCATTAAAAATGGCAATTAATAATTTAAGAGCAACTATTACAGGACAATCAGCTTAAACAGATATAATGAAAATTACTAGACTCTCACTTCTACTCCTAATTTCTATTCTTTCTTTCACCTTAAAGGCGCAAACCGAATGCAATTACTTTCATCGAAAGAATTGTGGTGTTGAGGAAGGAGTGAGTATGAAATATGACTCTCAGTCGAAAAGTGCTGTCATGGCTAAAGGTCAAACTTCTGAGTTTCATTTAGTAGCCTACAATGGACTTGATTATCGAATTTCTATATGTGCCGATGAACTTCTAGGTACAGAAGTTCAATTGAAGATTTATGAGAAAGAACGAGTTCTAATTAAAGAGGAAGAATACGCAGAAGAAGAGTATCAAGAAGAGCAAAATCAGGATGATGAACAATCGTATAGCGATGATTCATATGATGAATATAGTGAAGAGTCTACCTATTCAGATTATGACGATTCATATGATGATTCTTATTCAGATGCATACTCAGACGACTATAGCGATGATAGTTATTCCGAAGAATCGAATACAGAGACGAATCAACCCAAGTTTAAGATTGTTAAGCAATTGTTATATGACAATGCAGATAACGCCTATGCGAACTCAATTGAGTTTACGGCAGATGGAACCATGAGTTTGGTTCTTGAAATTACTATTCCCGGTCAAGCAGCTATGGGTAAATTAAAAATCAGAGAAATGGGTTGTGTTGGTGTTCTAATTGAACATGAAAAATCTAAAAAGACAGGATTTTAATTAATCCTGCCATTCTGCTACAAATAAGTTAGTTTCTCTAGTTCCACCATTGTTTCGGTTCGATGAAAATACCAGGTGCTTTCCGTCATTAGAAAATACAGGAAAAGCATCAAAAGTTTCATCATGCGTAACTTGAGTTAAGCCTGTACCATCGGTGTTAATCATGTATAAATTAAAAGGAAATCCTCTTTCTGATTCGTGGTTTGAAGCAAAAATGACTTTCTTTCCAGAAGGGTGGAAAAACGGACACCAATTGGCATTTCCTAAATCAGTCAACTGACGTAATTCACTTCCATCTGCATTACAGATATATAATTCCATTTCAGTTGGTTGAACAAGTCCTTCCGCTAAAAGTCCTTTGTATTCTTTTATTTCTTCTTCGGTTTTTGGTCTCGAAGAACGGAAAATTAATTGGCTGCCATCTGGAGAAAAGAAAGCGCCACCGTCATAGCCTAATTCATTCGTGATTTGCTTTACATTACTACCGTCTATATCGCAAGTAAATAATTCCAAGTCACCAGTTCGCATAGAGGTAAATACTATTTTATCACCTTTAGGTGAAACTGTTGCTTCCGCATCATAACCTGGCTCGTCCGTAAGCTGTGCAACAATATTTCCCTCTAAATCAGCTACAAAAATGTCAAAGCTTTCATAAATCGGCCATACGTATTTTCCATTTGTTTTTTCAGGAACTGGAGGGCAAACGCTATCTACCAAATGGGTTGAAGCATAAACGATGGTGGTATCACCTGGTAAAAAGTATGAACAAGTGGTTCTACCTTTTCCAGTACTTACCAAGTTTGGCATATCTTCCATTAAGTTATCTTCTTTCCAATCAAAATAAAAGATTTGATCGCACTCTAATCCCCATTCTGGATTGGTTACTTGCATCACCAATTTGCTGTCATCAAAACTCCAATAGGCTTCTGCATTATCACCACCATCTGTCAATTGCGTTAGTGTTTTAAAGTTAGTTTCACCTTCTTTATAAATGCCTGCCTTCTTTGTGGCCATAGAACTGCCATCCGTTCCATAGGTATCTTCTTTCTTTTCTGCCTTTTGGTTGTCAGTTTGTTTGGTGTCACCACAACTGCTTAAAATAACTCCTAAAAATGCAACTAAAATCAATCTATACATGCTCAAAAAATTTGGCCGCAAAATTAGGTTTTTATAATTCTTGGCAGAGCTTTTGATTAGTTTTGCGGAAAATTTACAAGATGAAATTTATTTGGAGTTTACTTCTATTGGCATTCTGTTTAAATGCAAATGCTCAAAAACAAGATATTAAAGCAATTAAAGAAGCGGTAGAATTTTTAGCTGCCGATGAGCTGAAAGGAAGAGAAACCGGAACAGAAGGAGAGGATAAAGCAGCAAAGTACATTGCCAAGAAATTCAAAGAAATGGGTTTAAAGCCTATGGGTACAGAGGGTTATTTTCAAGACTTTTCGGTAACTCCAAAAGCAAATCCGCATAGCGAGAACCCTGATACAACCCAAGAGCCAATTAATGGAAAAAATGTGGTGGCTTTTTTAGATCATGGTGCCGAACTTACCGTTGTGTTGGGTGCTCATTACGATCATTTAGGTATGGGTGCAGAAGGTTCGCTTTATGCAGGAAAAGAACAACAAATTCATAATGGGGCAGACGATAATGCAAGCGGGGTAGCATTAGTCTTAGCTTTAGCTGATGAATTGTCAGATAAGAAATACAAGCAGTTTAACTATTTGTTTATCGCTTTTTCAGGCGAAGAGAAAGGACTTTGGGGCTCAAATTACTACAGTAAAAACCCAACCATAGACTTAGAAAAAGTCAACTACATGATCAATTTTGATATGGTTGGTCGTTTAGATAAAGACAAAGGTTTGGCTATTAATGGTGTGGGAACAGCATCCAATTGGATGGAAAATATAGAAGAAGCCAATACGGAGAAATTGAAATTAATTACTTCAGAGTCCGGAGTTGGGCCATCGGATCATACTTCTTTTTACTTGGTAAATATTCCAGTTTTACACTTTTTTACAGGACAACATTCAGATTACCATAAACCATCTGACGATGCTGATAAAGTAAATTTTGAAGGTATTGCAATTCTTGAAAATATGGTACTTGCCTTAATTGAAGCGACCGAAGAAGATGGTAAATTGATTCACCAAGAAACCAAAGCCGATAAGAAAGATACACCTCGTTTTACAGTTACTTTAGGCGTTATGCCAGATTATATGTTTCAAGGCGATGGCATGCGTTTAGATGGGGTTACTGATGGTAGACCTGCTTCTAATGCAGGCTTTGAAGCAGGCGATATTGTTATTCAAATGGGTGAGCACAAGGTAGATGGCATGCAAACTTATATGAAAGCCTTAAGCAACTTTAAGAAAGGCGACAAAGCCATGGTAAAAGCTAAAAGAGGAGAAGAGATTGTAGAGTATGAAGTGACTTTTTAGGACTCGAAAAGATTAATATTTTTTATCAGAGTGCTCGCCTTTCAAAGGCGAGCACTCGTTGTTTATAGAGCTTGAAAACCGTAACTTTGCCACGCTAAAAATTGAAGGTATATGGAAACAGTAGCTCCTTACAAACCCAAGAATAAAATCAGAATTGTAACTGCCGCATCTTTATTTGATGGGCATGATGCAGCGATAAATGTAATGCGAAGAATTATCCAATCAACTGGGGTTGAGGTAATTCACTTAGGCCACGATCGTTCGGTGCAAGAAGTGGTTGATACAGCCATTCAAGAAGATGTGCAAGCCATTGCCATGACATCTTACCAAGGTGGGCATACGGAGTATTTCAAATACATGAAAGATTTATT
>CAJXFJ010000267.1 GCA_913052515.1 uncultured Flavobacteriales bacterium
TTTCTTTAGCTACTGATACACCATCTTTGGTAACGTTTGGTGCTCCAAACTTTTTGTCAATTACTACATTTCTACCTTTTGGTCCTAAGGTTACTTTAACTGCATTAGCAAGTTTATCCATGCCTGCTTTTAGTGCATTTCTTGCTTCTGTATCAAATGTTATTTCTTTAGCCATTTTGATTTATTTTTTGAGTTCGATTTAATTAAACAATTGCAAAAATGTCTGACTCTCGCATGATTAAGTATTCATTACCTTCTACTGTAATTTCAGTTCCGGCATATTTCCCATAAAGAACACTGTCACCTTCTTTTACCGTCATTGGTTCATCAGGTTTTCCGTTACCAACAGCAACTACTTTACCTCTTTGTGGTTTTTCTTTTGCGGTGTCTGGAATAATAATTCCACCTGCAGTTTTTTCTTCTGCAGCAGCTGGTTCTACTAGAACACGATCTGCTAATGGTTTAATGTTTACTGACATATTATTTGGTTTTTATTTTAATATTTCTGCATCGCCAATAGCGAAAGTTGTGCCAGTCGAAATAGACTTATGAAATCTGAAAAAATTACCGTTTACTAGGTTTGGTGCAAAAAAAAATGTCAGTATGGCTGACATACTGACATTTTTTTAAAATTCTTTTTTAATACTTATTGGTCGTCTCCTTTAGGCAATTCGCCATCTCCTTGTGGTAAAGCTGAATTTTCTTGTGGCTGACCTTGTGGTACACCTTCTTGTAATACAGGTGCTTGACTTTGTGGAATTACTTGCTGTGCTTCTCCTGCAATTTCAGATTCGTTAGTTGTAACAATTTCTTGTCCTCCAATTAATGATGAAGAAACAACACTTAAAACCAACAATGCAATTCCTAAGGACCAAGTTGCTTTTTCTAAAAAGTCAGTGGTTTTACGAACTCCCATTACTTGATTGGAAGAAGAGAAGTTGGAAGCTAAGCCTCCTTTTGGATTTTGAACTAAAATCACCAAAATCAATAATATGGCGACAATAAAAACAAGTACTGAAATAAATACAAACATCTTTTATAAGGAATTAAATTGGTCTTTCAATTTTTCAATTCGGCCTGCAAAATAAATCTTTTTTTCTGGAACTTTCAATTGAAGTTTCTCAAAAGCTTTAATTGCCTTTTCGGTATGGCCTTGTTGCTCATACAAATTAGCTAATGTTTCAGTAACTAAGTCATCATCTTCCTGAACGCTTAACTTAGCCATTTTAGAAGGAGAGTAGAATTCTGACTTTGTTCTAGTTGCAGGCAAATAACTTTTTATATTTTCAAATTGATGGCTAGTTTGCTTTTCAATTGGGTCATCAAAATGATGAATCCAAGAAGAAAAGCTATGTTTTTCACTTTCGTTGAAATTGGTGTTTTCAGCTACTTTGATTTGTGACTCTTCTTTCTCTTCTATATTTTCTTTTGAATGAAATTCCGGAATTTGATCATCAACTTCAAGAATAATTGAGCTGCTTATAGCAGAAGAAATGATTTGTTGATTTAAAGGATCGATTTCCTTTTTTGCAGTTTCTTTTTCATCAATTATTGACTCTTTAATTGGCTCGAATTCATTTTCTATTGGCTTTTCTTGAGTCAATTCAGTTTCAGACTCAAATTCTTTTTTTGTTTCTTCTTCAGGCAATGAAATTGAACTGTTATGATCTTCTTCAAACAAATAGTCGTGGAGTTTTCTTCGATCAATGGCATAAGCTGCCGAAACCTTGACTTGATTTTCAAAATTGATGTTCTCAGCCTTTTGAAAAGCTTTTGTTAAAAGTAATTGCGCTGAAGTAAAATAAGGAAACTCAGCCAAGATAGACTGCAAGTCAATGGCATGCTGACCTTCAATTGCGGAAGGAGATTTTATTAAATGAATAAAATCACTTTTCTTCATTACCAATTCGTTACAGATTTATTGAAGATGTCTTGAGTGAGTTGGTCATTTATACTTCTTAATAAGTCTTCTTCTGCTGAAGATAAATCTATTGAAGTCTCAATGTCTTCAAACCTTGAGAAGCTACTTTCAAAACTTTGCTCTTCATCAAAATTATTGGTGAATTTGACTTTAACAGTCATAGAAACTCTTGTTAATGCAGCAGTTTCATTGCCTTGAATCGCAACTGGGGCAGTTGTATAATTTGTAATAGAACCTTCAAATTCTAAATCACCATTTGATTTAACCAAAACCAAATTGGTTTGGGATAAGAAAATATCTTTAAGTGCTTCCGTAAATGCCTGACTAGCTGTTGGTGGAGCAAGAGGGGCGTATGAAGGAAAAAAAGAAATGGAAACAGTTTTTATTTCAGGCGAAATAGAAGCACCTGTAAACGAATAAGATGTTGTACATCCCCAATTTACAAGGCTTAAAATGAAAACAAGCGATATAATTTTCTTCATTTATTGTTCTATTTCGTATTCTTTAATCTTTCGGTAAAGTGTTCGTTCAGAAATTCCCAAATCTTCAGCCGCATATTTACGTTTGCCATGATGCTTTTCTAAGGCCTTAATGATAAGCTTTTTTTCAGCATCAGAAATAGACAGATTTTCTTCAATATCTTCTTCCTCTACGGTATGGTAATATTCTTCTTCGCTGGTATCCGAAATATCATTTGAATGGTCTAATTGTTCAAGTTTGGCTTGGGAGCTTTGGCTAGCTTCTGGCAGTTGTAGTTTATATTCCGAACTTACATTTGCTTTTTCACCATATAGCCTGTCATAAGCCTGTTGACTAACTTGTTCTTTTTCTATTCCTTCTGCATTATTCATTACTTGATGGACCACTTGTTTTAAGTCGTTTACATCTTTTTTCATGTCAAAAAGTACTTTGTAAAGAATTTCTCTTTCACTTAAGTTTTCTTCTTTTCCATTGTAAATAATAGGTAGGGAAGAAGTACTATTTGTAGGAAGGTATTTTAAAAGTATTTCTTCAGTTATAAATTTTTCTTCTTCAATTACTGAAATTTGTTCCGTTACATTTTTGAGTTGCCTCACGTTACCAGGCCATCTGTATTTTAATAGTGCTTCTTTAGCTCCTTCACTAAGCCTTACTGCAGGCATATGATATTTATTGGCAAAATCAGAAGCAAATTTCCGGAAGAGTAAATAAATATCATCTTTCCGATCTCTTAACGGGGGTACCTCTATGGGCACTGTATTTAATCGGTAGTATAAGTCTTCTCGAAATTTTTCTTTTTTTATAGCCTCAGGGATATTCACATTGGTTGCCGCAACGATTCGAACATCTGTTTTTTGAACTTTTGAAGAACCTACTTTCATAAATTCTCCAGTTTCTAATACACGAAGCAATCTAACCTGAGTTGGCATGGGTAGTTCTGCGACTTCATCTAAAAAAATGGTGCCACCATCTGCTACTTCAAAGTAGCCTTTTCGGCTTTCATGAGCTCCTGTAAAAGATCCTTTTTCATGCCCAAATAATTCAGAGTCAATTGTACCTTCCGGTATTGCTCCGCAGTTTACAGCTATGTATTTGTTGTGCTTTCGAACACTTTGGTGATGAATAATTTGGGGCATTGATTCTTTTCCTGAACCACTTTCACCTGTAATTAGCACACTAAGGTCGGTTGGAGCTACTTGAACTGCAATATCTATTGCTCTATTAAGGCCATCAGAATGACCTATTATTCCAAATCGCTGCTTTATTTGTTCGTGTTTCATGCGATGGCTTCACCTATTAATGTAGCAGATGTACAATCATTAATCTTTACATTCACGTAATCTCCTGCTTGATAACTCCCTCTTG
>CAJXFJ010000268.1 GCA_913052515.1 uncultured Flavobacteriales bacterium
ACCTCCGCTATAGGGGATGTCCTTTTCATCGTCGTCTTTACCTTTATTTGAGATTTGATATTTGTAATCAGGCGTATCATCATCGAGGTAATCACTAAAGTCAAACTCCTCTAATTCGTCTTTGCTTTCTTCTTTTTCTTCGTAGGTATCTTCAAAGTCATCTGTTGATTCTTCTTTACCTTCATCCAATGCAGGATTGCTTTCCAACTCTTCTTTTACCCGTTGTTCTAAAGCAACTGTGGGTAACTGCAATAGCTTCATCAACTGAATTTGTTGAGGAGACAGTTTTTGTAATAATTTCTGTTGAAGCGACAGTTTTTGCATAGCGATATAAAGTTAACAAATCGCTGTTAAGCTTGGTTTAAGAAAAGTTTCTTTTACAAACATTTCTTGCTTTTACAAATTGCTGAAAATCAGGAAAAGAAAACGGGTTTGTTAAAACTCAGCATTCTTTGGTGTTCTTGGAAAAGGAATCACATCTCTTATGTTACCCATTCCCGTTACAAAGAGCATTAATCGTTCAAAGCCTAGTCCAAAACCTGCATGTGGAGCGGTTCCAAATTTGCGTAAGTCTAAATACCACCACAAGTCTTCTTGTGGAATATTCATTTCTTGCATTCTGTTTTGAAGCTTTTCCAATCGCTCCTCTCTTTGCGAACCTCCTACAATTTCACCAATCCCAGGGAATAAAATATCCATGGCACGAACCGTCTTCTCATCGTCATTTTGACGCATGTAAAAAGCTTTAATGTCTTTGGGGTAATCAAACAAAATAACTGGCTTTTTAAAATGCTTTTCTACCAAATAGCGTTCATGCTCAGACTGTAAATCAGCGCCCCAATCTTCAATCAGGTAACTGAATTTTTTCTTTTTGTTGGGCTTTGAGTTTCTTAGAATTTGAATAGCATCGGTATAGCTTACTCGTTCAAAGTCGTTCTCTAAAACAAACTTCAATTTCTCAATTAAAGCCATAGGCGAACGCTCTTCTTGTTTCTTGTTTTTTTCAGAATCAATCAAACGCTTTTCTAAAAAGTCAAGATCATCAGCACAGTTGTCTAAGGCATACTTGATTAAATACTTGAGCATGTCTTCACCCAAGTCCATATTTTCGTCTAAGTCTGCAAAGGCAACTTCTGGTTCTATCATCCAAAACTCTGCTAGGTGGCGGCTTGTATTTGAGTTTTCCGCTCTAAAAGTGGGTCCGAAAGTGTAGACTTTGCCTAAAGCCATGGCTGCCGTTTCTGCCTCCAATTGACCGGATACCGTTAAGTTGGTTTCCTTGCCAAAAAAGTCACTCTTAAAATCAATTTCACCCTCTTCCGTTTTTGGAATTTGGTTTAAATCAAAGTTGGTCACTTTAAAAGCTTCACCAGCACCTTCTGCATCAGAAGCGGTAATAATTGGCGTGTGTATGTTATAAAAGCCACGATCATTAAAAAATTGATGCACGGCAAAAATCATGGCATGACGAATACGACTAACTGCACCAAAAGTGTTAGTTCTAAAACGTAAATGAGCATTTTCTCTTAAAAACTCTAGCGAATGTTTTTTAGGTTGAATAGGATACTCATCTGGATTAGCAGCGCCTAACAACTCTACTTCAGTTGCGTGAATTTCAAACTGTTGACCACTGCCTTGTGATTCCACCAATTTTCCCTTTACAGATAAGCAAGCCCCGCTGTTAATATTTTCCAAAGTTGATTCATCGAAATTACCATTGTCAACTACTACTTGAATATTGTCCATGCAACTGCCATCATTTAAGGCAATGAACGAAACATTTTTGCTTCCTCTTTTGGTTTTTACCCAAGCTTTCACAAGTACTTCTGAATCTGCTATTCCTGCAGTCAACAATTGCTTTATTTCAACTCTTTTCATCGTGCTAAATATTAAGGTGCAAAAGTGAGGTTTTTAAGGTTGAAGTTCAATAGAATCCAATCAAATCTAGCATGAATTAAAATTTATACAACCTAGCGGACCAACATCAACGAACCATTATAAAAATTTAGCTCGCCTTTAGAGTCAAAGTAACTCATTACTACATAGTAATTGCCTAAGCTAGCTTTTTTCCCATTTACATTTCCATCCCAAGGATCTACGGTGATAAAAATTTCTTGTCCCCATCGATTATATATTTTGATGCTTTTTATATTAAAGTTTACTCCTTGAGGGAAAAAGAAGTCATTGATTCCATCTCCATTTGGTGAAAAAACATTGGGTATAAATATCTCTGTTTCACAATCTTCAAAAATGAGGCTAACTGAGTCATGGCTGAATCCACAGACATTAGAGGCAAGTAAAGAATAAATTCCTGAACTATCTGCCATTATTTGCGCTAAAGTGTCTCCGGTATTCCATAAATAAGAAGTAAAAAGTTGAGACTTGCCTATAGTTACAGAAGTTCCGAAACAAAAAATAGAATCAGTTATAAGGGTATTAAATGGTTGTTCAATAATTCTCAATTGAAAAGTTGCTTTCTTGCTTTCACAACTATTTATAGTTTGGCTAACCAAGAATTCATAATCTCCGGCCTCAAGATTTTGTGGAATTGGAGCAACTATTTTTGCAGATTGATCTGTTTCACTTTCATACCAAAGTAAATTCTGGCCTTGTACTTTTAATGAATCTTCATTAAGCATTATCGTATCGCAATAACTAACATTTTGCACTTGTGGAGGTGGGGGAATAGGATTAAAACTTACCACTATGGTGTCCGAACTTGTATTGCAATAATTGGAAGCTTGTAGCCAATATTTTCCGCTGTTTTTAGCCCATATGCTAGAGTTGCTTGCTCCGTTATTCCAACGGTATGACCAAGTAGTACTTGGGGTTTGACCAATTTGTAAACTATCCACCCCACAAAGTATTGTGTCCACACCTAAATTTATTGAAGTTGCTGCTTCAGTTTTAACGCTAAAATTGGCCAAATCACTTTCGCAATTATTAAGGCTTTGTGATACCCAAAATTCTCTTTCTGCAATTGAGTTATTAAACAAGGTAGGAGGATTGTTTTTAGGATTAGGGTCAGCAAGCGAATCATACCAAAGCAAATTTTGCCCTTGGGCGCTTAATTGAACCGTATCATCCAAGCAAAAGCCGGTATCTGCCACTACCGGCGGTGGCGGTTGTGGGTTGAAAGTGACTCGAATAGAGTCTACCAAAGTATCGCATAAATAAGCGGCTTCTACTGAGTAAACCCCACTTTGTTTTACCCAAATTGAAGGAGTAGTATTACCGTTACTCCATTTGTAGTGTTCAAAAGCTAAATTGACTGTTAGTTGGATGGAGTCTAGGGTCTCGCAAACAGTGGTATCAGACGCTAATTTTAAAGTCAGTAAATCTTTCGGTAGTACTTTAAAAGTATCTACCTCCAAACCACAGCCATAATTTGCTTGAAGCCAATATGTGCCAAAAGTATCAATTACTAGCGTGTCTGCCGTGGTACTGTCATTCCATAAATAAGTGTTTGCTCCTTGCCTTGCCCTTAAAACTTGACTAAAAGGTTGATTTGGACAAAAAGTGGTATCAAGTCGTGTATTTCCAATCTGTATATTCTGTACTTCTTCTACGCTAACAAAATCAATAAAACAACTTGCATTTTCATAGAGGGTGTATGGCCCATTTCTTGCTTTTAATATGCTGCCTAATTTGGTATCTCTATTGCCTTTAAAGTTTCCAATGGTTAACCACTTTTCTCCTCCTGTTGCTTTTATAATTCCACACACCTGATACCATTTAGTGGTATCATCGAAAAAGCGGTTGG
>CAJXFJ010000269.1 GCA_913052515.1 uncultured Flavobacteriales bacterium
CTCTTTAAAGAAAGCTAAATCCTGATCATCCTGTGGAAAAAACTTTTCGAAATCGTAATCAAATTGTAATTGGCTAGCTCTAAAACCAAGAAAAAGCAACACCACAGTGAGAAAAGCTAATACAGCCTTTGCCCAACTTTTATAATACCTTTCACCTTTGATAGATTTTTGACTCAAGTCATTTTAGTTTAGTGCTTTTCTTGCGTGTTTTAACACCAAAATATTCATTGGGTTCACTCCAACTCCAGAAATACTTGGAGGAATGAAACGAACTACCTCATCGTAAAAGAGAGGAACAACTGGAGCTTCATCAATAATCAACTGATTCATTTTACGATAGAGCCCTTTTCTTTGGGCTAAGTCTGGCAATTTCATGGCTGCTTCATACAAACTATCGTACTGCTTACTTTGAAAATGGGTATAATTTGGTCCGTTGGGAGAAAAGTTTTTGGAATAAAACAAGGATAAATAATTCTCTGCATCAGGATAATCTGCTACCCATGACTTTCTAAAAAAGTCTTTTTTTCCAAAAGCAATCATTTCATTATTTGTAGCTGCTTGGTTGACTTCAATTTGAATATCAAAACCAAATGCTTTAAGTTGATGCTGAATGTACTCGCACAAATCGATGTATTGCGCAGTTGTGCTTAAGGTAATAGTTGGAATTAAATTTCCTTTCATATATCCTGCTTTGGCCAAATAATAATAAACAGAATCCGCATTAAATTGATAGCCTTTTTGGCTTGAATCATAACTAGGTAAGCCTTTTGGAATAAAGCCTTGCTCCGCGGGAGTTCCCATATTGTTTCTCAGATACTTTAGCATTTTTTTTCGATCAAAACCAAAATTGATGGCTTTTCGGATCCATTTGTTTGAGACAATATTTGTTGAGTCGCTATTTAATAAAAATCCCAAATATTCTGTATTGAGATATGGACTTTTTACGAGTTTAATTTTTGATTTATACTTAGAATTCAACTGACCAGTGGCATCTAATAATTCATCTTTGTAACTCCCTTTTAAACCCGATAAATAATCCATTTCACCTTTTAAAAACTTCAAAAAGCTTACTTCTTCATCTTTGGTAAAAGAAATAGCTAAAGCATCTAAATAAGGTAAATAGTTCCCTTCAGTATCTTTTTCGAAATAGTTGTCATTCTTTAGCAAAACAAGCTTGCTTCCCTCCTTCCAATATTTAAATTTAAAAGGCCCAGTTCCTATGGGATGAGCACGAAAATCATTCTCATTCTTAAGTATCACTTTTTCTGGAACAACTGAGCAATAAGCCATACTTAAAATACCCAAAAAAGGTGGAAAAGGATGTTGTAATTTAATTTCTAAAACTGAGTCATTCACCGCCACAATATCCAGTGTTCCACTTTCTGTTCTTCGAACAGAATTCATGACCCATTTACCTGGAGAGAGCAATTTTTGGTCGACCAAACGATTCAAAGAGTAAACAAAATCTTTTGCTTTTACTCTTTGTTCTTCCCTTGAAACAAATACTGGTGAATCATGAAAATAAACATCATTTCTTAACACAAATTGATAGCGTAAACCACTATCTAAAACTTTCCATGATTTGGCTATACAGGCTTGTATGTTCAATTCTTCATCCATTTGAACAAGCCCATTAAACAAATGCCCAACGGTACTCACATTTTCTAAGCTTCTTGCAAATGCAGGGTCTAAAGAAGATACCCCTTCAGAAATATTATACCTAAATATTTGTTTGCTTTGATCAATCTCGTATTGATGACAAGCCGAAAAAATTAGACTAAATAAGATTAGGATATGCCATGAAAATCTCATGCGATAAAACTAAGCAATGCATCGATTTTGAGGTAGTGCTTATTTCGGATTCTTAAAAGTTAAAAGCCATGCCAAAGCCTTTTCTTCATTTCCAAAAATTTGAAATGGGTATTGGGGTTTTAAGATTCGTTTTACAAAATTTGATTCAATTCGGTGAGGAATACTTTTTACAACAATTGCTTCGGCAATTTTCATTTCAGCTCGTTCTTTACTTAAAAAGGCATCTCTTGTAGAATTTTTAAGTATTCCTCCTTCTTCAAAAACAACAAGAAACAAACCTTTTGTTACGCCAAACTTTTCTCGGTAGACTCTTAAATTTTCCTCTAAATCCTTTTTATCTGGAGTAATATTTTTCTTGGTAACCACCTTAATGATTCCATAATCTATTTGTTCAACAAAAGAAATGTTTGTTTCTACTATCATTTGAGTTAAAGCTAAGAAAATCAAATAAGTACACAATAGAATAATTACTCTATGGTAATTTGCTTATTGTTTTTTTCCATCCAAGGGTAAATGTACTATTTACATTCTTGAAAGTCGCATTCCAATTCACTCTTCTTATTTTTGTTTCGTGAAAAGTTTGATTCGGAAATATAATATACCAGGTCCTCGATACACTTCTTATCCAACTGTTCCGTATTGGGATGAAAAAGGAATTGAATTAGGTGCATGGAAAGAAAGTGTAAAAAAGTCGTTTGAAGAAAGTAATGAGACCGAAGGAATAAGTCTTTACATTCATTTACCTTTTTGCGAAAGCTTATGCACGTTTTGTGGTTGCAATAAGCGAATTACAAAAAATCATGCTGTTGAGGAGCCCTATATTCAGGCTTTGCTAAAAGAATGGAAGCTTTACTGCGATTTATTTAACGAAACACCTATTATTTCAGAGCTTCATTTAGGTGGAGGAACTCCCACTTTTTTTAGTCCTGATGAATTAGATAAAATGTTGGAAGGGATTTTTAAGCGAGCTAAAAAGTCAGAACATTTTGCATTTAGTTTTGAAGGTCACCCTAATAATACCAAAGAGGAACATTTGGCTGTTTTTGCCAAACATGGTTTTAAACGAGCAAGTTATGGAGTGCAAGATTTAGACTTAAAGGTTCAACAAGCGATTAATCGCATACAGCCTTACGCTAATGTTAAAAAAGTAGATGAATTGAGTCGTAAAAATGGCTTTGATTCCATCAGTTTTGATTTGGTTTTTGGTTTACCTCATCAAACCAAAGCCAATGTAATTAACACCATTGAGAAGATTAGTGAACTTAAGCCCGAACGAATTGCCTACTACAGCTACGCTCATGTTCCATGGATAAAAGGCAATGGACAAAGGGGATTTGATGAAAATGACTTACCTAAAAACGAAGAAAAACGTGAGCTTTATGAGGTAGGCTATCAAATGCTTCTTGATAAAGGTTACCACGAAATAGGCATGGATCACTTTGCACTGGAGCACGACAGTATGTATAAAGCAATGGAATCTAAAAGCCTTCACAGAAATTTTATGGGATATACGGCTTCTAAAACACAACTTATGGTTGGTATAGGTGTTTCTAGTATTGGTGATTCTTGGTATGCATTTGCTCAAAATGAAAAATCAATTGAAGATTACTACAAAGCTTTAGAAGAAGATAGGATTCCCATCTTTAGAGGCCACCTTTTAAGTGAAGAAGATTTAAGAATAAGAACACACATTTTAAATTTAATGTGTCACTTCGAAAGCAATTGGAATTCAGATGAAGCTGATTTTAAACAAGAAATTAAAGTCCGATTAGCCGAAATGATTCAAGATGGTTTGGTTGAAGTAAATGAAGAAAACATTATTGTTAGTGAGGCAGGCAGACCGTTTGTAAGAAATGTTTGTATGGCTTTTGATTTAAGAATGTTACGAAACAAACCCAGTACTCAACTATTTTCAATGACGGTATGATTGCCATTTTAGGA
>CAJXFJ010000270.1 GCA_913052515.1 uncultured Flavobacteriales bacterium
GTATCGTTTTTTAAGGTCATTTACGAACTGAACAAACAAATCAGATTGAATGAGTTCTAAAGGATTTGGAGGAATTGGTCCGGACAAAATATAATCTAGGTTCTCGTATTTCGATTTTTTTATAATGTTATCTAAATTCGATTTACCTGATAAAAACAGACTAATTCCTTGACTTAGATTATTGTCTTTAAAATAGTTTTGAATTTTGGGCTTTCTCATATCCAAATCTACCAACACAACTGATTTACCTAAGAGGGTTAAAGAAGCCGCTAAATTGACCATTGTAAAAGACTTTCCTTCTTGACTGATTGTAGATGTAACAGCAATTAGTTGAGCATCTTTTGAGTCTGGAATAAAACGCATATTGGTTCGCAGAGACTTAACGGACTCTTTGAAAATGGTACGTTCTGAACCAAAAATCTCATCTAAACTGCCAAATTCTTTAGAGTCGCTAACCCCTATCGTACCAAGTATTGGAATTTCAGGATACGCATTTAAATCTTCTTTATCGTAGACTTTGTTATCAAAAAAGATAAGGAGCAATACGAAAGCAAAGCCAAACACTAAAGAAATTAACAAACTGATAACAAAAAGCTTGTTTTTAGATAATGAAACTGATTCTTCTGGAATGGTTGGCAAATCAATAATTCTTGTATTTGGCACAATTGAAGCATTGGCAATTGAAGCTTCAATCTTTTTTTCCATTAAAAATGAGATCACTTTTTGATTTACTTCAAAATTTCGAATCAGTTTAAAGTAATCACTTTGGTTCTGAGGAAAGATATTATACCTTCTATTTAAAATTTCAATTTTTGAGTCAATGTACTCTAACTCTTGCTGAATTCCAGATTTGGCTAACTGAATGTTTTCACGAATTAAGTTAATCGTTTCAGCTAATTGATTATCAATTTCTTTCGACCTTTTACTATCTGGAGTAAAATTAATTCCCAAAGTAGCTTTTCTAATTTTCAACTCATTAAACAATGAAATAAGTTGGTTTAAGGTGGGATCTATATTCCCTTCAGAATTAATACTTACTTCACTGATTTTTTGACCTTTATTAAGTTCTTCCTCAATTATTTTCAGATTAATTAAACGCAAGTCCAATAAACGTTTTGAGGCTTCTAATTCTATGAGTTTTTCTGTTTCCAATTTTTCAACAGACTCAAAGTCAATTATCTTCTTTTCCTGTTTAAACTTTGTTAATTCACTTTCTACTTCACTCATATCTGTAGAAAGTTGCTTTAATGACTCATCAATGAACTTTAAGGTATTCCCTGCTGCTTCTGCTTTTTCTTCATAGCCTTTCTCTGTGTAAGCAATTGCTAAGGCTTCAACAAAATCTTTGCTCAATAAGGGATTAGAAGAAAGAAAAGAAATATTCAAAATAGTGACCTTTTCATCAGCTTGTGAAACGCTCAAACTCTTTGCAAATTCTTGCGCCATCTTTTTTCTGTCAACTACTTGAATAATATAACTTCCTTCAAATTCAATTGGCTTTCGAATCTTCTCTAAATTGGGGACTACAAAATAGCTGTTTCCCTGAAATTCAAAAACTTCATTAAAAGTTGACTCTATATTTTTTTCAACTTCCTCGTTTTCGTCGGTTATATGTAAGCTAAAATGAGTGGAATCCGTGAATTTTAACTCAATATTTATGGGCTCTAGCTCTTGTTTGGTATTGTTTAGCACATTTAAAGTTACTGGCGACCTTTTATATAATTCAAAAGAGTCAAACCTTCCTTTTTTATAATACCTAACATCTAATGATAAGCGATCCAACGCACGTTCAATCATGCTTCTTGATGAAACAATTTTAGCCTCTGTTAATACTTTATTATACTGGCTAAAACTTTCGGTAAAAAGTTCAATTGATAAGAATTCTGACATATCAGTAGAGCTTTCCTCTACTTTAATTGAAGCATTTGCTCTAAAATACTGAGTTTTATACTTGGACACTAAAAACCCAATCAAAATTCCAATTATTAGAAAGCTCAAAAGGTAATGCCAATGCTGGCCAATCTTTTTTAGAAAGCCCGAAATCTCAATCTTATCGTTTAGTGCATTTTGTGTTTCGTTATTCATTTACTGACTTCTAATGATTACAATAAAAAGAGCAGCAGCAGAAGATACTATTGAGGTCAAAAACAAATAAGGACGAACCGTATTATCAAACTGCTTTACTTTTCTTGGCTCAACATAAATTATATCTTGGTCTTTTAAGGTTAGCTTTGGATGATTCAGTGAGTTAATTGAAGTAATATCAATCACTATAATTTCTTGTGCTTCTCCTTTACCTCTTATAATTTTTACGTTTTTAAAAATCCCATAGCTAGTAAACCCTCCTGCTAAGCCCAAGCCGTCTATAAGATTCATCCCTTCTCTAAACTGATATTTTCCAGGTTTTTCAACCTCCCCCAACACATTAACAGTTAGACTCACAAATTCAACATCAATAATTGGATCTATAATATGTTTACTATACTCTTTCTCAAGCTTACTGATTACTTCGCCCTTCTTCAGTCCAAAAACGTTTACTTTTCCAACAATTGGCAAGGTTAACAAACTATCATGAACCGTAAATTTAGCATCCTCTCGAGTGGTCGTTAACTTATCGTAAGCCGTCTTATCTCCTTGTTCATTCAGCAAACGAACTTCTATAACATCACCATTCTTACACTCATGGTCCATGCTATAATTTTGTTCATTTAACACTATAATAGGTTGCTCTTTAGAAGTTTCAATTTCTTTGTCTGTTTTAAAAAGAATTTTTCTCTTTTTATACGAACAACCCTCCGTTAATAACACCGTAAAAAAGGCCAGTAAAATGAATTGAAAAGTGTACTTTTTCTTAAACCACATAAAAAGGACTTAAAGCTCTGTAAATAAATTATAATACTGAGAAGCAATAGACTCCCAAGTATAATGTTCTTTTGCGTAAGATTTATGAAACGAAATTAATTCATTGTCAAAGGTATTCTTTTGTAGCAACTTTATCAGTGAATCCTCATCTTTAAAAAAGTTTCCTCTACCTCCCATTGTATTTCGATTGAAAGACACATCAAAACATAAAATAGGCAAACCTAAATACATGGCTTCTACTAATGAAGGATTCGTTCCTCCAGCTGAATGTCCGTGTATGTATATTTCACAATTACTTCTTAAGGAATCAAGACTAGACTGGTTATAAATTGGGTGAATTAAATTTATAGTTGGCTCTTGATGAAATTCTCTCCAAATTTCTATCCCGTAGTTACTATCGTACCAATTTCCTACCAATACAAGCTCTTTTTTTAAAGCCCGAAAAGCCTTAAGAATCGTTTTAATATTATTCTCAGGTACTATTCTGCAAACTGAAAAAGCATAAGGGACATTTTGTTTAATTTCTAACCGCTTAAGAAGATTTACGTCCTTTGGTTCATAAACAGCATGATCACCTCCATAGGCAATCATAGAAGTTTTTTTCTTGATCTTTTTAGGCAAATAATCTAAAATGGCTTGATTATCTGCAATAACCCGATTTGAAATTAATATACCTAGTTTTTCAGAAGATCGTAAATAGAGTTTTGCAAACCATTTCCATTTCTCTCTTTTCCATTCCATTCCATCAATGTGGACAATAATTTTTGGTTTTGCTTTTCTTAGCTTTAACAATGGCATTGAAATCATTCCTGCGACACCAAGAATTAGAAGAATATCATGTTC
>CAJXFJ010000271.1 GCA_913052515.1 uncultured Flavobacteriales bacterium
TTTTTAAGTCCATGATTACGTGCTTTGAGCAGCCATTCGTATAGCGATTTATCATTAGTGGTAATGATACCTGCATCACCTGCTGCGGCTAAGTTCTTTAATGGGTGCAAACTAAATGAGCCTAATTTTCCTATGCCTCCTACTGCTTTTCCCTTGTATTTTGCTCCTATGGCTTGTGCAGCATCTTCAATAACCGGAATTTGGTGTTTATCTGCAATAGCAAGAATTGCATCCATATCTGCAGGCCTTCCAGTCAAATGAACTACAATGATTGCCTTCGTATTTGGTGTAATGGCTTCTTCCATTACCGATGGATTCATATTAAAATGTTCATCCACATCTATTAGAACTGGCTTAGCCCCAATTAAAGCAATAGAAGAGGCCGAAGCTAAATACGAATGAGAAACAGTAATCACTTCGTCTCCACAGTTTACACCTAAGGCCCTCATGCTTAACATTAAAGAATCGGTGCCATTTGCTACTCCTACAGCATATTTCGTTTCACATATTTGTGCAATTTTTTCTTCAAATCGCTCTACTTCTTTTCCAAGAATAAACATGCCGCTATCTAACAGCTCAGCTACTTTGGCCAATAGTTCGTCTCGGTCTTCTTGATGTTGAGCACCAAGGTTAACATAAGGAACTCTCATGTTCTATTTCAAATTTATGTTTTGCATCAATTTAACGTTGAAATAGTTTTCATCATCAAATGAATTCGGAATTAATCCTTTGTCAAAAGCTGTTTTTAAGTCTCTTACCGCATCTTCAATTGAATGCTCCGGTACAAATCCAATCTCATTTTTAATGTATTCTGAAGAGATATGATAAGATCGATTATCATTTGTTGGCTCCACTTTAATATCCACTTCTCCAATGACATTTTTAACCATTTGTGCAATTTCCATAACTGAAAAGTTCTGATAACCTGCATTAAATATCTTATTGTTGATTTTGTCAGAAGGTAGTACCAATAGTTTAAGATATAAGTTCGTCATATCTTCCACATGCAAGTTTGGTCTCTTCTGCTTTCCACCAAATACTTTAATAAACCCTTTGTTTATGGCAAAATTGGTTAAAATATTGACCGTTAAATCGAGTCTCAAACGCGGAGAATACCCACATACTGTTGCAGGTCTAACGGTGGTAACTGTGAAATCTTCAGAAGGATATTTTTTTAATATTGCTTCACACTCTGCCTTAAACTTAGAATAATCAGTCAAAGGTTCCAACTCCATATCTTCGGTCACTTCTGGGGTATCTTTGATACCATAAACAGAAGCTGAAGAAGCGTAAATAAAGCGTTTTACACCAGCTTCTTTCGACATCTTTACCAAAGGTTCAAATGGATCTAAATTGATGGATTTTCCTAAATCGGGATTTAACTCAAAAGAAGGGTCATTAGAAATACAAGCTAAGTGAATAACTGCATCTTGCCCTTGAACTAATTGGTTGACTAACTCATAATCTCGAATATCGCCTTTAACCGCATTTAATCGCTCGTGCTTTGGTAGTTTATCTTCCCCGTAAATCATCAAATCCAAAACAGTTACTTCGTAGCCTTCGTTTAACAATTTTGGGACTAATACGGCTCCTACATAGCCTGCTCCTCCGGTTATAAAAATTTTTTTCATTTTCTATTTTATTTTATCAATACTTGAGTATCGATGTTTTTTTATTTCTAAAAATGCTTTATTATTTATCAAATGATGGTTAAATGATTTTTTATCATTTCCATTGACAAACTTCATGATTTTGTTGTTAATACGATAATACAAATCATTTAGTCTAGAAATTCTTAATTGTTCAGGAAATTCAAGCTTATAGCTTAGGGCAATAAGCTCTACTCTACAAACACTCTCAAATACTCGAATTTCCTTTTCACTTAGCTTCTTCTTGTATTTTGAAAAATTATCTTTCATCATAGGTGAAGAAAGATTAGTCCAAAATTCAGATTTATTGGACTGATTCTTAGATTCTTTTTTCTGATGAAATGACAACACTTCCTTCTCAAACTTAATTTCCAAGAAGCTAAATAAATCTTCTAAAACATGATTTGTATTGGACAATAATTCTTCATATTTAACTAAGAAAACATTATTTGGTTTAGTATCTTGAACGGTGCTTAATGCCCTCTGTTGCTCTTTTTTCCAACTTTCTGCTAAAGCAAATATGTGTCTTTTTCTAAACGGTATACTTCGTTCTGATACAGCTACATCTCTCCCATCTCTAACAAGATAAATAAATTTATGTGTGGGGTAATGATGAAGTGTTTTAAAAAGGTGATCGTACAAATCATTCTCTTTGCATACAAAATAATTTGCTCCTTTTTTTGAGGCATACAAACTATAAACTTCCACTACAACTTCAACTAAAGAAGGGTACTTGATTCGGTTTAATAGTTCTCTTTTTGTTATCTCTTCGTCCCACTCTGTTTTTGTACCTTTTAGATTTACAAGAAGCAACACATCTTCAACTAAGTTTTCTAGATTCTCAGTCTTTGATAAATTTCCATACAAATGTACAATAGGACTAAACTGCCTAAATAATTGTAAAGCAGATGGGGCCGAAATTTCAGAATGTGCATTTAAAATTGAACGTAAAAGGTTGCTCCCACTTCGCTCAGATGACATGATATAGATACCATTCATAGGCTTAAGCTAATTGCTCCCACTTTGAACCTGACTTTAGTATCTCAAAAGATTTATCACCTTCATTAAAAAGTAAATCAACTATGCTTAAGTAAGGTAAAAAATCACCATGAATTTGATTATACTCCGGATGATTATAGATATGTTTATTTAAAGAAATAGAAGCATTAGCAAAATGCTCTGGGTGATACAAACCTACATCTACTCCTTTTTGAAAATTATAATAATCACTTACCTTATAAAATTTACAGAGTTGTAAAATTTTATCTTCTGCTTCACCTTCCAAATTTTGAATGGCATCAGACGCTTTTACGATTCTTGTTTCTATATTGAGTATATCTGCAAAAAATTGAATTAATCGGATGTTATAACTTTCTAAAGTTTTTTCTTCTGTCCGAGGTATTAAAGCATTTCCGATTAAGTCAAAGTACTTTTCAAAATAAGGGGCTTTATGATAATAAGACTTTATTTTATCTATATGACTTTGATACCAAGCACCTTCTTTTAAAGTTACTTGATTGATTAAGTCGCTTCTTGAAACCTTATTTAGATTAACGGTTAACCACTTTGCATCCCCATTTGGAGATTTAATTCGATTTCGAACGATAAAAGAGCGATTAACACACTGCACGTTATCTAATGCAACAAACAAGTCTACCTCATCAAGCAAGTCAAAATAGCCTATCCAAGGCAAAAAATTAGGTTGAGTTATGGCTGCTTTCAAATCAAATAATTAGCTATCAAAATTAAGGTTCTAAGTTAATTGAATAAAGGTTTCCTTTGCTTTTAATATAGCTTCTTTAATTTCTGTTTGCTGAGTTGAATTTAGACGAAACTTATTCGTGTTTTTAAGCGCATTTGACTTCAAACTAGATAGCTGCTTTAAGCCAAATTTCTCTGAGATTCTTGAAATAATTTGCTCTGGTGAATCCAATAAATCTTCAAATTTTAATTGCATAACTAATTCAGCAGGAATCTGTTTTAGTTGCTTTTCAATTTGTGCTTCTGTGTAAATTACTTGATTTGCGATTTGTTGTATTGGACTTAATGAAGTCCA
>CAJXFJ010000272.1 GCA_913052515.1 uncultured Flavobacteriales bacterium
TAGACTCTTCTGGACCAAAACCAGACGTGTTGCCAGTTACACCATCGGACAATTTTGATTCGGGCAGACAAAATTAGAAAATTTATTTAAAACTTTTTATTCATTCTTAACAAAAAGTAATCCCCGCTGATTAACTTAAGTTTTTTAAATTCGCACCTTACTCTTGATTTACCTTAAACTCAAGCAATGACAGATTTCAGGAAATTAAATTTAATCGGTGGATGGCTAACTTGGATTATTGCCACCGTAGTTTATCTACTAACTATTGAACCTACTACTAGCTTTTGGGATTGTGGAGAATTTATCGCAACTGCTTATAAATTAGAAGTTGGACACCCTCCGGGAGCACCCTTGTTTATGATGCTCGCTCGTTTTTTCACCCTTTTTGCTAGTCCTGAAAATTCAGCCATGATGGTTAATGTGCTTTCTGCTTTAGCAAGCTCGTTTACCATTTTGTTTCTGTTTTGGACCATTACGGCCTTCGGTAAAAAAATTGCCTTAAAAGATGGTGAGCTTGATGCTTCTAAAATATACGCAGTTATAGGAAGCGGCTTTGTTGGTGCTTTAGCCTATACTTTCAGTGAGTCATTCTGGTTCTCTGCTGTTGAGGGTGAAGTTTACGCCCTTTCTTCTTTATTTACAGCCGTAGTATTTTGGGCCATTTTAAAATGGGAAGGTGCTGCAGATAAAAGCCATCACTTAAAGTGGTTGGTGCTCATTGCCTACTTAATGGGTCTGTCTATTGGTGTTCACTTATTGAACTTATTGGCTGTACCTGCCATTGTACTTGTATTTTATTTCAGAAAATATACCCCAACGCTCAAAGGAATTGTTGTAGCTCTAATCCTTTCTGTGGTTATCCTAGGAGCCATTCAATATGGAATCATTCCTGGAGCGATTATAATTGCTTCTAAGTTCGAATTGCTTTTCACAAATGGTTTTGGCTTGCCTTTTAACACTGGATTCATCATTTACATTATGCTTTTAATTGGCTTAATTGTAGGTGGATTGTTTTACACGCAGAAGAACAAAAAGGTAGTGGCCAACACCATCATTCTTTGTGTATCAGCCATTCTCTTAGGCTACTCTTCATTTGCGGTGATTTTAATTCGTTCTAATGCGGATACCCCCATGGATGAAAACAATCCTGAAAACGTATTTACATTCCTTTCTTATTTAAATCGTGAGCAATATGGAGATCGTCCATTGTTTAATGGTCATTCTTTCAATTCTCCTTTGGATGTAAGAAACCCTTATACTGATGCTTCTCCTTTATATTTTCAAGATAAAGAGTCGGGCAAATACATTGTAATCGACGAGCGCAAAAATGCTGTACCAAACTACGACGAGCGTTTTTTAAGTGTTTTACCAAGAATGTGGAGTCAAGAAGGAAAACATAAATCGCAGTATAAAAAATGGTCTGACTTTGAAGGTAAGCCGGTTCGTTATCAAGATGCGAATGGACAAACCAAAGTCATTAATACCCCAACTTTCGGTGAAAACCTAACATATCTTTTCAAATACCAACTTGGTTGGATGTATTGGAGATACTTCATGTGGAATTTTTCTGGAAGACAAAATGATATTCAAGGACATGGAAATACGGTGCACGGAAACTGGATTTCTGGTATTAAATTCTTGGATGAAGCCAGATTAGGAAGCCAAGATAATTTGCCAGAATACATTTCAGAAAATCCCGCAAATAACAAGTATTACATGCTTCCTTTTATTTTAGGATTGATTGGATTGGTTTTCCAGTTTAGCAAAGACAATAGAGATGGAGCCATCGTTGGCTTGCTTTTCTTCTTTACAGGAATTGCCATTGTCTTATACTTAAATCAATATCCATTACAACCCAGAGAACGTGATTATGCTTATGCAGCTTCTTTCTATGCTTTCGCTATTTGGATTGGATTAGGAGTTTATGCCATTTATGATATGCTTAAAGGAAAATTACCTGCAACTATTAGCGCCATGGCCGTTAGTTTGGTTTGTTTGATTTTAGTGCCAGGCATATTGGCTTCAGAAAACTGGGATGATCACAGTAGAGCTGATCGTTACACCGGTAGAGACTTTGCGAAAAATTATTTAGATTCTTGTGAGCCGAATGCTATTCTATTCACCAATGGAGACAATGATACTTTCCCATTATGGTATGTACAAGAAGTGGAAGAATACAGAACTGATGTACGGGTTATTAACTTAAGCTTATTAAATACGGATTGGTACATCAACCAAATGAGAAGAAAAGCTTATGATTCTGATCCAGTTCCATTGAGTTTACCAGAAAAGAAAATCAGACAAGGAACCAACGACTACTTGCCGGTTTATGAAAGAAAAGAAATCAAAGGTCACATTGACGTTGACGATTTAATGGATTTCATTATTAGTGATAATGGACAAACTAAAATTCCAGTAAACAGCGGTAAGAAAATCGATTATATCCCAACCAAGAAGCTTAAAGTTTCAGTGGATAAAGCCAAAGTATTGGCCAATGGAACCGTTCCTGCTGAAATGGCTGACCGTATTACGGATATTAAGTGGGAAATAAAAAAGAACTACGTTCTTAAAAATGACCTTACTATTCTAGACATATTAGCGAGCAACGATTGGGAAAGACCAATTTATTTCGCGAGTACAACTGGTTTAGCTAGTTATATTGGTTTGGAAGATTACTTCAGAGCTGAGGGAATGACTTACCGTTTAGTACCTGTTAAAAAGCAGGGCAATGGAGATGGAAATCCTGGTTATGTAAACTCTGATATTTTATATAATCGTTTGATGAATGACTTCCAATGGGGAGGCATGGATAAAAACGATATCTACATGGACGAAACTAACCGAAGAATGACCATGAGTTTGAGAATTACCTTCTCTAGGTTAGCAGACCAATTGATTGCTGAGCAAAAAATGGACAAAGCCAAAGAGGTGGTTGACAAGGCTTTTGAAGTGATGCCTGAAAAGAATGTACCTTATGACGTTTTTGTGATGTACTTAGCAGAAAATTATTATGCGATCGGGGAAGATGAAAAAGCCAATGAGGTAATTTCTAGACTTGCTGATATTTACGAAAAGGAACTATCTTATTATCGTTCATTAGAACCTAAATTCAGACAAAGCCTCAGAAGCGAAGAACAGCAAGCTGCGGCAATTTTGAATCGTTTGATTGTGATTACAAATCAGATGTACCCTCAAGGCGAATTCGGACAAAAACTTAAAGATAGGTTAAACCCATACTTTGGTCAAGTTGCCCCTCAAAATAGGTAAATTTGAAATCTATTTGAAAAAGCAATGAAACGTTTAGCTGCCTTTTTATTTCTTAGTCTATTAATTAGCCAAACCTTTGCAAGTAAGAGGGATAGCGTACTTTTAACAGGCAGTGTCTACAGCAATGAAGACAAGGTGACTCATGTGATTATTAAAATTTTCGACGGAAACAATTTGCTAAAATCAGTTGAAGTTGGTCGTTCAAATCGCTTCAGAACTTATTTGCCAGTTAACAAATACTTAACCATTCAAATAGAAGCGCCTGGCTTTCACGACAAACGATTTTCTTTTGATAGTCATATTCCTGATGGCACTATGCCTATCCCTTCTTATGATTTTGACATGGACATTTTCAAAGAAGAAGAAGTGCAAGGAGTTAACACTTCTATTTTAGATTTTCCGGTAGGCTTAG
>CAJXFJ010000273.1 GCA_913052515.1 uncultured Flavobacteriales bacterium
GTAAGTACTTTTTTATAAGGTGCTTTTTGTTTGATTGCCAATGTTGTAGAAGTGATGATTGGAACCAACCTCTATGTTGATCTGATCCCTCTAAGTATAGATCCGACTGTTCAGTATTTTCTCTTTCCTCCATTACAGATATATGTGTGACACCAGAGTCAAACCATACATCAAGTGTATCTGAAACTATCTCATATTCTTCGAGACTCTCATCGAGAATTTTGGTTTTGTCATGTTCAAACCAAGCCTCAATGTTACCTTTCCGAACGATATCAGCAGCTTTCTTCAAAAATTCTTGAATTTTCGGATGAAGTTCACCCGACTCTTTATGTACCAGGAGAGGAATCGGTACGCCCCAGAATCTCTGCCTAGATATACACCAGTCAGGACGATTCTTTATCATATTTTTAATTCTCTCTAATCCCCAACTAGGTATCCATTCAACCTTACCAATTGAATCGCTTACGATTCCTCTCAGATTATTACTTTCCATGCTTATAAACCATTGTGGGGTAGCTCTAAATATGAGAGGAGTTTTAAACCTCCAACAATGAGGGTAACTATGAGAATAATCTTTTACTCCAAGTAAACAATCGTTATTTTTTATATGCTCAATTATTGGTTGTTCAGCATCTCTAACGTTTAACCCCCCAAAATACTCAAGAGAATTATTATAGAAGCCCTTTGCATCTACAGGATTGAATATCTCAAGATCATTATAAATACCTGCTAGATAGTCCTCTTGACCATGTCCCGGTGCTATATGAACAAGCCCTGTTCCAGAGTCTGTGGTGACATGAGGAGCCATGATGACTGGAACTTTGATATTATAGAAGGGATGCTGTGCCTCTAATTTTATCAAGTCCTTTGCAAAGCATTTTTTTATAATATTGAATTTGAGATTCAGTTCATTTTCAATAACCGGAAGTAGGTCTTCAGCCAAAATATATTTTTTTTCCCCTTTTTGGGCGACACAATATGCTATTTCCTCTCCAACTGCTATAGCCCTATTAGCAGGTAAAGTCCAAGGCGTTGTTGTCCAAATCACCAAGCCAACATTTTCTTTATCCATTTCTGAATTAAATACAACATATACAGATTTAGATATCACATCTTGATATTCAACTTCTGCTTCAGCCAAAGCAGATTCAGACTCTATGCACCAATGAACTGGCTTCGAACCGAAATAAACGTGATTATTAGACAATATTTTTGCAAAACTCTCAATGATAGATGCTTCAAAGTTTTTATCCATACTTAAATATGGATTACTCCAATCTGCTGTGACACCTAGTCTGATAAAATCTGACTTCTGCTTCTTAACTTGTTTTAAAGCGAACTCTCTACAAGCTTTTCTGAAAGCATTTTTATTATCTTTAAATTTAGACTTGCCATATTTTTTTTCTACCATAAGCTCTATTGGCAAACCATGACAATCCCACCCTGGAATAAATGGACAATCATATCCAAACATTGTTCTACTTTTCACAACAAAATCTTTGAGAATTTTATTAACCGCATGACCAATATGAATGTCTCCATTTGCGTACGGTGGGCCATCATGAAGCATGAATTTATCAGCACCACTCATCTTTGTCCTTATGCATTGATACAAATCTATGTCATCCCAAAATTTTAGAATCTCAGGTTCTTTTTGAGGGAGATTAGCCTTCATTGGGAATTTAGTCGAAGGTAAATTTAGAGTATCTTTATAGTCCATATTTAGCCTTTAGTATCTTCTTTGCGCTAGCACTGTCATTGTCCATTTGTTTTATAAGATCACTCTCGCTATCAAATTTTATTTGATTCCTTAGTTTTTCATAGAAATATACTTTAATTTTTTTCCCATATATATCTGAATTAAAATCAAAAATAAAAACCTCTAGTAAGTCTTTTTTTCCTGAAAACGTAGGCTTGTTACCTATACTGGCTAGGCCAAATTTGTCTTGTGTGTCTTCAATAACCACTTTAACCAGAAATATACCACTTATTGGAAATGATTTACATATTTCAATGTTAGCGGTAGGGTAACCCAGTTTTCTACCCAATTTTTCTCCATGAACAATATATCCATCCATAGCAAACTTGTTCATTAAATAACTGTTAGCTTTTTCAATATCCCCATCTACTATGAGCTCTCTTATCATCGAACTGCTAATTTTTTCATCGTACTCCTTCACGATGCTCACTATTTTTGTTTCAAACCTTTTTTCATTCGCTAAAGTATCGAAGCTCCCCTCTCTGTTTCTTCCAAATTTAAAATCTTTTCCAACAATCAATTTTTGTGTCTGAAGTTTATCTATTAATATATCACTAATGAAAGTTGAGGCAGCAATCTCAGAAAAATCTCTCGTAAATGGGACTTTGATTACAGTGTCAACACCCACTCTTCGAAAGTAGTCTAATTTATCAGTTGATGTCATTAGTTTAAAAAAATTCTTTCTTTTAAAAAATTCCTCCGGAAGTGGGTCAAATGTTAAAACAACTGAGCTAATGTTGACTTCATTTGACAATGACAGCGTCTTTTTGATTAATTCTCTATGACCAGCATGGATTCCATCAAAGTTACCTATAGTAACTACTGATTTATTTCTAAGAGTATCTAATTTCTGTAAGTCATCAATTATTTTCATAAATCATTTGTCTAAAATTCGTTTTAAAAACTTTCATTGATAAGAAGTATATCAGTGCTCCTAATACTACGTAGAACATAAGGTACAATCCTCTTAAATAATATTCATAAGAGATCCATTTATTTAATTCTGGCAACAGAAAGATTAGTAACAGAGACATGAAAATACAACTAAAGAATGACTTTGAAAAATCACGATTAATTAGACAATTATCACCTACGATACCCTCTCTTTTTAATCTTCTATAAAGAAGTATTACTTGAAGCCATGCAGACAATGAGGTTGCTAATGCGAGTAAAGCATGAGCACCCTGAAATGGATTATTCATATAATATAAGACAACTGAGAGATTCATTGCAATATTAAACATAACAGCTACAGCACCATATTTTACTGGAGTTATAGTGTCTTGTCTTGAAAAAAAACCTGTTAACAAAACTTTCATAAGGATAAAAGCGGGCAGTCCAACTGAATATGTGAGAAGACTGAGTGAGCTCATAAGTGTATCTGTGATTTTGAAGTTACCATACTGAAACAAAGTAGATATTATATGTTCAGTTAAAACTAATAAACCAAACATAGCAGGTAAACTGAAGACTATCGCGATCTTTAGAGCTTTTTTTATCATTTCAGAGTATTCTTTCATGGAATTTTTTGAGTATCTCTCTGACAATTTTGGAAGAATCACTGTCGCGATTGCAATACCGAAAACTCCAAGAGGAAGTTCTACCAGTCTATCAGAGTAATATAGCCAACTTATGCTTCCTGCTACTAGTAGAGAGGCAACTATAGAATCAATAATGAGATTAATTTGGACAACAGCTGTTCCAAGCATTGCAGGTAGCATGAGTTTAAGAACTCTATTAACACCCTCGAATTTAAAACTTATGCGCGGCATAACAAATAAATCCATCTTGACAAGAGAAGGAATCTGAAGAAGGTACTGTAGGATTCCAGCAACGAGAACACCGTAAGCTAGTGACATAATTGGTTCTTGAGTCAAGCCTGAAGCAAAAACAGCAAACATAATCAGGGATAGATTCA
>CAJXFJ010000274.1 GCA_913052515.1 uncultured Flavobacteriales bacterium
AGAGCAAAGGACTGAAAATCCTTGTGTCGCTGGTTCGATTCCAGCTGGCACCACCTTTAGGAGCCAAGCGAAAAGCTTGGCTCTTTTTTTATCCCTATTAATCCACTCTAAAATTCTTTCCTGTTGCGTTTGGTAAATAAAATCCCTGAATTGTCTCATTTAAATAGCGATTAACAAGATTCTATCAGTTTCTTAAGAATTATTATACTTTTGCGACCTAAACTACCCCCACACTATGAGCTTACAAAAAGAATTGAGAGCCCAAGGAGATTTTTTGTTTAAATACAGAAGCTACTTACCGGTTGTAATTATACTTATTGGAATCGGAGTTTACATTCAAAATATTATGGATGGCTCTTTGGCCAGTGGAAAATCAGCAGAAATCTACAAACTTTGTTGTTTGGCTGTTTGCTTCATCGGCCAATACATTCGAGCACATGCTATTGGACATGCTGCAGCCAATACTTCAGGCAGAAATACCTCAGTTGGGCAAGTAGCTGAAGCAGTAAACACTTCGGGATGGTATTCCATTTGTCGCCACCCACTTTATGTAGGCAACTTTTTTATGTGGCTTGGGATTGCTGGATTTACACAAGAACCTTGGTTTTTAGTGGCTTTTGTATTTATCTATTGGGTGTATTATGAACGTATTATGTTTGCAGAAGAAGCTTTCTTAATTGATAAATATGGTGAAGAGTACACCAATTGGTCAGCTCACACTCCTGCTTTTTGGCCTAAATTTGGTCAATGGAAAAGCCCTATTTACCCTTTTTCTTGGGCAAAAATTATCCGACAAGAAAAAAGTGGTTTATTAAACCTCTTTCTCATTCTTTTCATTTTTGAAGTCATAAGAAGCTATATGGTTACCGGAGAATTTTTAAACATGGAACCATATTGGTACATTTTGTTTTTAGCCTCTGTTGTTTGGTACATTATCATAAAAACGCTCCAAAAGACAACAAAGATATTTGAAGGACGATAATTAGAGTTGCTCTTCTAAGGTATACTCTCTTCCTTTATTTTCTTTCTTAAGATAATCCAAAAGTGGAGCAAAATAAGCTGCCATGGCTGAAGCATTCATGGGTTCACCAAGCTTCTCTACTAGATCTTCTCTCCAATCTACCGTTGCACCAGTTTTCATTAGACCTTTTAAGAATTCACCCACTTCTTTATTGCCAAAATAATTGGTAGCATGAGGATCTTGCTTTAGAATGTTTTTAGCAATGTGATTGTGAAACTGAAATAGTAGAATGTTCGACATGGCATAATCATAATACTGAGCAGCGTCATTATTGATGTGAGTTTTGGTAGCCGCATCACAATAATCCTCCCCACGAGGTTCTGGTGGAACTATACCTTGATATTTTCTTTTTAAAGCCCACCAACGCTCATTGAAACTATCAATAGCCAAGTCTTCTACATACAGGTCGTTTTCAAATTCAGTCATAACACCAGCACTCCAAGGTATCAACACTACAAAATCCAAGGCTTCTGCCATTAATTTTTTCATCGCATCCGATTTTTCATTCGCTTGCATAAGGCCTCTATCTATAAGAAATGGTTCTTGCATTGCAGCAAGGCCTATTAAACTCCCCATTGCTTCATGATAAGCTCTATTTGCCCCTTCTCTTAATACAATCGGCACATCTGAATGAGAATACTCTAAGAAATAATAAATGTGTCCAAGCTCGTGAAGAGTGGTTCCCCACCATTCCGTATTTGGAACTACACTCATTAATGATCGCACATCTTGATCTAAATCTAGGTGCCATGCTGAAGCATGAGAATTTTTGCTATAATTGGCATCTTTTGGAGCTGGGTATAAGCTAGATTTGGTATAAAAAGTTTGAGGAAGGGATTCAAAACCCAAGCTTTTGTAAAAATTCTCCCCTTCTTTTACAATCCACTCAGCTCCTTTTTCTTCAAGCTTTGCATCTAAATCGGCACCTTCAAATTCAACTAATGCACCCCACTCTTGTCCCCATTTATTGGGTAACCAATGGGCCGGCAACATCTCCGGAACTTCTTGATTGTACTTCTTAGCCAATGTATATCTTGCCCAAGTGTGCAACTCTCTATAAAGTGGCCACATCTCTACAATCATATCCATGCAAGTTTGCATTAACTCACCTCTATCCATGCCATAGGCCGAAACTTGATAATCAAAATAGTTTTGATAACCCAAGGCTTGAACGGTCCCATTTCTTAACCGCTTTAGTTCATGGAGACCATCTTTTAACGTTTTTCCAACCTCTTTACTTGCATTCCAAGCTTGAAGACGCTCTTCTAAATCTGTTGATTCCTTCAAGATTTTATTAATATCATTTCCACTGACCTTTTCACCGTTTATGGTTGTTTGAAAACCAAAAAGCATCTCCGTTTGCTTGGTTTCAGCAGCTATTCTTTCTTTCACTAACTCCCCTGCTGTTTCAGGATTGTTACCGGCATTATATAAAATGGTTTCTAATTGTCTTCTCTGAATTTCTGTCAGTTCAGGTTCATTTAAATACTGTTTACTTTTTTCAATATTTTCTTTACTTCCTAAAAAGTTTGCCAAAGCTTCTTCTGCATCTTTTGATAGTTGTGCGGTAGTTGTATCATCTTCTACTATATAGGTATTTAGTTTCCACTGCGCTTCAGAAGCCGCATAGTACAATTTCTGATACTCTTTATTGTAATTGATTAAAAACTCTTGAACTGTTAATTCTTTTTCTTTCTTTGGTTCTTGATTACATGCAACAAATACAATTGCAACCAATAATATGGCAAGTAGATTCTTCATTCTGGAAAATTTTAAAGATGGCTAAAATAATAAATAGCCTCTATTTAATTACCCATTCAATTTCTTGATCCCAATTGGCTCGAATGGTAATTTTTTCATCATACAAATAAACCTTCTCGGCCTGAATAGATTGCAGCAAAACACCTGTATCCCAAAGCCCATTTGCATTAGCATCCAGTATTAATTTAATCTGATAGGAACCAGCTCTTAAGTGTTTAAATACTACAGCATGATCTTCAGCTATCTTCTGCTTTAGTACTTTCTGGTTTTGATCTAAAAGCTGAACTAACATTTCGGAAGAGTCTGCCATGTTTACCTTCAAAGCTAAATTGCCAAAATCTTCAATTGAATTAATTCTAAAATCAAACCGCAACGAATCATTGGAATAGTCATAAATATCTTTCACTGCCCCGCTATCAATGGTCAGAAAATATGCACTATCTTGTTTCAATTCTGCCAGTATTTTCATCCATTGAGTATGCATTGAATCAATCTCCAGCTTAACAGACAGTTCAGTAGAATCCTTCTTAAAAAACCTAATCCCATCTTGATTAAATGAAGCTATTGGTCGATTAAACTGCAACTGATAACTTTTAAAGAAGTCTTGTTCGCCATTTGGTTTATTCAACACTTTTAAGCTTGTGTCTTTAAAGTCATTCAGCTTAAGACTAAGCGTATCTTCATAAGCAGGGGAAGCAAACAATTGCATTTCATACGATTGCTTGCCGTTTTCTTTAAACCACAATTCCAATGAATCTTTTCCTTTGCTAATTTCACTGTACAGTAAGCCACCCAAAGAGTCTAAGAAATCAAATGACAAGGTATCAATCCCTTTATTAAACTCTAAAACAACGTGTGCTCCTTCCTCAGACTGGGTTTTTA
>CAJXFJ010000275.1 GCA_913052515.1 uncultured Flavobacteriales bacterium
TGCGCCTCTTCCGGCATCATCGCCATCAAAACAAAAAATAATCTCATTAACTACCTGTAATAATCTTTGTACATGAAATCTATTTGTGGCGATACCTAAGGTTGCAACCGAATTCCTCATGCCATGCTCTGACATTGCAACTGTATCCATGTACCCTTCAACCACAAATAACTGTTTTAGATCCTTTCTCACTTCTAGTGCTTCATACAAACCATACAGTTCTTTTCCTTTTTGGAATATAGGCGTATCACCTGTATTTAAATATTTTGGTTGGTCTTCTGGATTCATTACCCTACCTCCAAAGCCAACCACTCTGCCTTTCCTGTCCTTTATGGGAAACATCAGTCTATCCCTAAAAACATCATACAATTTACTTTCTTGATTTTTCTTTGCTAATCCTGCTTTTATTAATATTTCTTCTGAAAAACCATTCTTTATCAGTTCTTTGTATAGAGAATCCCAAGAATTTAGAGAATATCCTATAGAGTATTTTTTACAGATTTCAGGTGAAATCTTCCTGTTTTCCTTTAAGTAAATACGAGTTTTTTCTGCAGAATCATGTTCATTTAAATTTCTTTCAAAGATGTCACTTGCTGCCTTCATGCAATCTAACAGAGGGTCCCTTTCTTTACTCATCACTTGATTTGATTGATAAGGAACTTCTAGCCCTGCTTTGGCTGCGAGAGCTTCAACAGATTCGACAAAATCAAGACCTTGATGAGATTGTAAAAAACCTATTACATTTCCGGTTGCTCGGCATTTAAAACAATAATAAAACTGTTTTTGTTCACTTACACTAAAAGAAGGATTCTTTCCATCATCACAAAAAGGACATATCCCCCAGTGGTCTTTGCCCTTTTTTTTAAGTGGTAAATATCCTTCAACTAAAGAAACGATATTTGTAGTGTCTACAATTTCTCTTATAAAGTCTTCAGGAATAGAACCAGCCATCAATCTATACTCCTAAACCAATCTTCTAAGATAATTTGAGCTGATATACTATGTTTATTAGCCGAATCCTTTATTCCACTGGGTTTTTCCTGAATTCTTTCTTTAGCTTCTTTAGATGTAAGCCTTTCATCCATCATATACAACTCAATCTCGTATCTTTTTTTTAACTCGGTTGAAAATTTCGCAATTTTTTTTTGAAACTCACTTTTGGTTCCATCCATATTAAATGGATCACCAACAACAAATAAGTTAGGTTCCCACTCTTCTATTAAAGAATCTAACCTTATCCAATCAGGTACGCCCTCTTTAGCTTTTATAGCATAGAAAGTAGAAGCACTTTTTGTGATGTTTTGTCCTATAGCTATTCCAATATTCTTTAAACCAAAATCAAAAGCCATCACTACACCAGACTCTTTAACCATTTTTTTGTAAATCTTCTATAGCATCTAAAAAACTTATGGCTACGTTAATATCACATAAGCTTTCATATTCTCTAAAACATGTTGGGCTAGTTACATTTATTTCAGTCAAATAATCTCCAATAATGTCTACCCCTACAAGAACTAAACCTAGTTCTTTGAGTTTTGGTCCAACTTGTTCGCATATCCATAAATCTTTTTCGGTTAGTGATCTTGCTACTGCAGAAGCTCCGGCTGCTAAATTTCCTCTGAGTTCTCCCTCAGCAGGCACTCTAGCAACAGCGGCTTTCATAGGTATTCCGTTAACTAGTAAAATTCTCTTATCGCCATCAGTTATTTCTGGTATGTAGGTTTGGATCATCACCTTTGTAATGAATGAATCCGTTATCGTCTCAAGAATCACATTTAAATTTGGGTCAGTATTTCTTAATCTAAAAATCGAAGATCCTCCCATTCCATCTAACGGCTTTATAACTGTATCCTTATGGTCTTCAATAAAAGATTTTAGTAAAGAAGCTTCGCTGGAAACTAAAAAAGGAGTACAACATTCTGGAAATTCTGTTGCAAAAACTTTCTCATTACAATCTCTAAGACTTGCAGGTTTGTTTATGACCAATACACCTTCTCTTTCAGCGGACTCTAAAACATATGTGTTGTATATGAAATTAGAGTTGAAAGGAGGGTCTTGTCTCATGAGTATCGCGTCTAATTCAGATAACCGGATTTGTTTCTCCTCGTTGAATTCGAACCAACCCATTGGGTCGTTTTTAACGGTTATAGTATTTGCTAAAGCATTAGCTCCGTTTTCGTTTAAATAAAGTGAATTAGGAGTCATATAGAAAAGTTGATGTTCTCTAGCTTGTGCTTCTAGCATCATGGCCAAAGTACTGTCTTTCTTAAAATTAATGGATTCTATTGGATCCATTACCACACCTAACTTCATAAACTAAAATAAAAATTTAATTAAAATTCTTTTGCACCAAACCTCACAGAGCTTATAGCAGAAATAGCTGCCGTTTCTGCACGTAAGATTCTCTTTCCTATAGTAACAGGAATGAAACCCTTCTCGGTTAAAGAATCAATTTCATATTTCGTGAAATCCCCTTCAGGTCCGATCGCCAAAGATACTGAATCTTTATAATCTAGGTCAGATATTTTGTTATTTGCTTGAGGATAAAGAACTATTTTTATCTTAGATTTTTCGGTTTCAGCCCATTTATCTAATCTCATAGGGTCTTTAATAATAGGAAGCCAATTTTCTCCACATTGTTCACATGCTCCTCTAGCAATTAAACTCCACTTTAAGGTTTTGTTCTTTGTAATCTTTAATTTGACTACAGAACGATCAGTAATCAATGGACAAAAGGATGCCACTCCAAGTTCTGTCGCCTTTTGAATTATGAAATGAAGAGGGTCGCTCTTTATAATAGATTGACCTAGATTTATATCGACACCTGACCTCAAAGTTCTCTCAAATACATTTATTATTTCTAACTCTAAGTTGGATCTATCAAGAGAAGAAATTACTCCCAAACAAGAATTACCTTTTCCATCAAATAAAATTATTTCATCCCCTTCTTTTTTTCTAAGAACTTTTAAAAGATGGTGAGTGGAAGATTTTTCCAAAATTATTTTCTTATTTAAGGAAAAAGTTTGATCTATAAAGCTCCTAGTTAAATTCATTTTCATATTTAATACTTATATATTAAAAATTGATTACGATTGTCAATAATAATAAAAAAAAATTTAAGTATTAAACCTCTTGAAAGAAAAATTTTGTTGGGTATTATCGTCAGTCCGATTAAAAAAAATATTATCCAAGTTTCAATCAAATGACTGCAAATAAAAAGAAGAAATTTAATGGTGAAGGCAAGCAGCTTAGTCATCAAGTTTCAAAAAGTATGAGCAACTACTTTAAGCAGTTAGATGGAGAAATCCCAAATGATGTTTACTATATGGTTCTTAAAGAGGTCGAATCATCTTTGTTAGAGATTGTTATGCAACAATGTAATGATAATCAAACAAAAGCGAGTGAAATGCTTGGAATCAACAGGGGCACTTTACGAACCAAACTTAAAGCACACAATTTACTTTAGGAAATAAATGGGTCTTACTGCTAACCCTAAAATTAAAAGAGCATTAGTCAGTGTTTCCAATAAAGATGGAATAATTGAATTCTGCACTCATTTAATTCAAGAACATAAAGTTGAAATCATCTCAACCGGTGGAACTCTCAACACTTTCCATTGCTGCTTGAGCAAGCATCATTGACATTGGTAAAACATCA